>JAKQEP010000003.1 GCA_029556475.1 Candidatus Atribacteria bacterium | reverse complement strand
TGGTAGATTTACCTCCTCCTTAGAAAAAGAATGTTATTTCTTTTTCTTTAAAGTTTTATCTTATGAGGTAAGTCTACCTTTTTTGTTGAACTACTGGCAAGTGATATCTTAGAAAACCCCTACTAAAATTTTACACTATCTCAAATTGTAGCAGAGGTCCTTTTATCCTTTTTTCTGATTTCTATTTTCTATCTATTTTATTTTTTTGAAAATAACACTTTGGTGACAATTTAAGATAAATAATATACCATCTTTTCTAATTCAATGGCTATATCTATATGTTTGATTGAAATTCCCCTGGGATGTTTTATATTGACAGGAGCAAAATTAAGTATGGACCTGATACCTCCGGCAAACAACTTATCTGCAACCTCTTGAGCGCATTGAGCAGGTACTGCCATAATGGCAATTTGTATCTTTTGTTCTTTCAGAAAAGTTTCTATTTCCTGGATATGTCTTACCCTGATATCACCTATTTTTCCCCCAACCTTTGATATATCATTATCAAATACTGCTTTAATTGTAAAACCTCTTTTTGAAAATCCCTTATAGTTAAGGAAAGCAGTTCCCAAGTTACCGACACCAACCAGAATTAAATCCCATTTCTGATTTGATTTCAATATTTTTTTTAATCTGAGGGCTAATTTTAATACCGGATAGCCGGTACCCCTTTTCCCGAATTGACCAAAATAGGAGAGATCTTTTCTAATCTTGGGGGAAGTGATACCGGTAATATCTGAGAGCTGGGATGAAGAAATTGTAGAAAGTTTATTTATTCTCTCTGTCTCAATGATTGATTCTAAAGTTCTGTGGTAAATTGATAATCGGTCGATAGTAGCCTTGGGAATATTTCTTTTACTTGCCTTAATAAGTCATTATCCTTTCAAACAATTTAGATTCCTGACCACACTGAGAGAAATTCTGCTTTTATCTCTGCGTTATCCAGATTTCATAACCCAGCTTTTTTAATTGCTGGGCAGCCTCTTCCGCCTGTCCGCGCATAGGATAGGCACCTACCTGAACTTTATAAGAATTATTATGTTTTATTACAAAAACCTGGAATCCTCTATTTTCAATTTCTTTAGCTAAGCTTCTGGCGTTTGCCTCAAGTGTAAAATAACCTACCTGAACAGTATAGGCAGTGCCGGAGGGAGCTGGTGTTTCTACTTGTCTTACTGGCGGCTCCTGTTTGGGCGGCACAGATGGAGCTTGTCCTGTTGTCAAATTACTCTCCTTTTGTACCACTTGTTCTTTTGGCGGACTGGATGCTTCTTTTTCTACAGGTTTAGGTGGAGTTGATATTTCGGATTCAGCCGGTTTTTTATCAGCTGGAACAGCTGGAACAATCAGCTCTTCAGGTTCTATTTGCTTCTCCTCACTCAATTTAATAGTTTCCTTCTTAGCAATGGTTTGCTGCTCAGACTCTAATTCCAGCGGGGGTAAATAACTCTTTTCTCTCGCCATATAAAAAGCGACAGATAAAATAACTATGGCTCCCACTAAGATAATTAAGGTTTCCAAATTGCTTCTGGTTTTTCTTTTATAGATACGCCTGCTTCTTCTCAAAAATAGGCCCCTCCTTTTCTCAAAATATGCAGGGGAATCATTTCTAATGATAGATCAAGAAAGAATATTGCACTTGAAAATCGTTGTGCAAAATATATACCCTATACCATTACTTTTCTACCAATGATACAAAGAACTGGTATCAATATAATTCTACTATTCTTTGTGCTTTACTGCAACATTTTATAAACTTTATTCTTAAATAATTGACATGCTTTAATTCAATCTCATATTATGCTATTTTATATATTAGAATGAATTCTATTCTCTAAATTTAAACATTATTATTTGAATTTATTTTTGGTTGCATAAAATAAACTTGCTTTACCCAAAATACAAAGAGAGGGTACTTTTAAGATGTCTAAAAATTTTCTTTTAGGAATAGGGCACCCTTTAAGATCTGATGATGGAGCTGGTTCATTTATTGCACAGCATTTTAAGGATAAGGACTGGATAACAGCAGATGGTAAATCAGCACCAGAAAACTTTACTTCAGTAATAAAAAAGTCACGTCCAGAGCTGTTAGTAATAGTTGATAGCGTGGAAATGAATCTATCCCCTGGTGATATTAGAATAATACCATTAGAAAAAATCGTCTCTCTTTATCTTTCTACTCATTACCTGTCTCTATCCTATTTAATTGAATACCTCTCTCCCTATTGCCGGGAAATCATACTTATCGGTATAGAGCCTCTTTCCATTGAAATGGGCGAAAAAATAAGTGAACCGGTTCTAGAAGCCTGCTATCTAGTTATGGACTTGCTGAAAAGTAAGCAGTTTAACAATATTCCGGTTTTACTTTAATTCTGAAATTTTTTAAACCATAGAATTCCCATTCCCTTTTCATTCCAGACTCTTGGTAAAATTAACAGATCAATACCTTATAGCTGGTATAAAGAAGTATTTTATTTAATGATGGCTTCTCCGGTGAGGTTGGTATATTTTATAATGATATAAAAATTAAATACTAAGATACTGTCTTTTATTTTATGGTATCTTAGTATTTAATATAACAATTCTATTATTATTTTTATTTTATTTCATTTAAATTTTAAGTTATTGAACAATCATATCAGAATCTAAACGATCTTCATTTGCTAACAGAAAATTTTCAGACATACTCAAAGAATTGGTCGGACAAACATCATTACACTGTGAACAAAAGATGCAACGGTCAATTCTGATCTTAATCTTCTTCTCTTCAGGAAGAAATTCAATAGCGCGGGAAGGACATACTCTGATACATAAACGACAGCCGATACATGATTCCTTATCATAAGCTATCTTGCCTCTAAATTTCTCCGGTATCGTTACTGGTGAATTGATCTTCACTTCACCCCCCTGGACTTTATTGATAAGCTCGGTGACTGTGGTTTGACTGGGATAATATTTCACCGGGAAACAATTTGTGGCAGGTTTATTTATTAGTTGTTTGATTAACTCTAACACCAATGGTGTTGGCATTCTTAATCACCCCATTTCCTCTAAATCTCGAACAAGTTCAGATAATTAGGAGATTTACCCTTAAAATCTCTTTTTTAACATATTTTCTTATTACATAAGGTAATCAATTGCTACTAACAGTAAACCCATCAAACTTGCTGCAGAAAGAATTATTAAGTAAGCTGTTGAAGCCTGATCAATCTTTAAACGCGCTAATGCCACACGGATAAAGGTTGCTTCAAAGAATATAACTACAAACAATTTAAAGAAAAAGAACAAAATATTGATAATACAAGCAAAAAAACCAGTTATAGAAAATAGATGTGCTATATTATATGGAAAAAACAAAGCAATTGTTAAAGCTCCCATTACAATCATTTTTACTGCATTTGCCAGTTCAAATAAGGCTAAATTTCTACCGGAATACTCTACTAAGACACCTCCAGCCAGTTCCGTTTCTGCCTCAGGTATGTCAAAAGGAACTATAGATAGTTCTGCTGGGGTTACTATTACCAGGGTAAAGAGCAACAATAAGGCACCAAAAAAACCTAACGGGCCAATTAATCCCCAGATGGGATTAGCACTTAAAGCTGCTAAAGAAAAAACCTTCAACCCGGGATAAGCTAAATTTAATCTCCAGCCCAGAACAATAATAGTAGTAACCAGGGGGAGCTCATAGCTCATCATTAAAACCATCTCTCTTTGTGCTCCTATACTGGCATAGGTAGAGCCTGAAGAAAAACCGCCTGATACCAGGGCAACCGCCGGTATAGCTAATAGATAGGCTATTAAAATCAAATCACCAGAATTTCCTAATAACGCTGGTATAGGGCCAAAAGGAATATAGAGTAAAATAGTAATGGTAGAAACAAGCGCCAGGACTGGTGCACCGTTAAAAACCCAGGGAACGGCATTCTCTGGTACTATATTTTCTTTGATCATTAGCTTGAAAAAATCTAAAAAAGGTTGCCTGATGGGAGGTCCTACCCGTGATTGCAGCATAGCAGCCAGTTTACGGTCAATGCCTTTATAAAACAGTCCTACTATTATGCCCAGTATAGCAATTATCAAGGCAGCAAAAATATTGAAAATAAACATTACAATACTTCCCCCGCTCATCTTACCATCCTCCTGGTTTTTTCAATACTTAACTTTACTAATTCTTCTCTGGTTAATACCTGTTTCTTATTGGAACCAGGATCAACCAGAGTCACCCTATCCATACAGCCAATACAGGGGTCAATAGATGCAATAACTATAGGGATATCAGCAATTTCCTGCATTTGTAGCATTGGCAACCAGGACATTAAATTATTATAGGTCGGCGCCCTTGCCTTCCATACTTCCGGATTTTCGGATTCATTTAATTTTATATAATGGATAACCTCACCCCGCGGAGCTTCATGCCTGCCCACTCCTTCACCTTTTGCTTTTTTCAATGTTCCTAACAGTTTGACAATCTTTGGTTCTGACAAAATTTCTCCCTCAGGCAAGTTATTTATACAATATTCTATAATTTGAACAGATTGGAAAACCTCCAGTATACGTACAATAATGCGGTCATAGACATCACCATTTACTTCACCTGAGTAAATATCAGGAGTAATCGCCTTTATATCCATATCAGCATAAGCAGAATAGGGCTGGTCCTGTCTGACATCTTTTTTTACTCCAGAAGCCCTGGCAGTTGGCCCAACACTGGCTAAATGCAGGGCATCTTCATAGGTCATAATTCCAACATTTTTAGTTCTTAGGGCTATGCTGGGGTCTTTTAAGAATACATCCTCCAGGGTCTGATAGGCATCTTTATAATACTGTAAAGTTTCTCTGATTTTAGGAACTTGTTCTGCCAGGATGTCCCTTCTCACCCCTCCAATCATAAACATCCCATAATTTATTCGGTTACCAGTCAGCATCTCTAATAAATCCAATACTTCTTCTCTTACTTTCCATGAGAGGTATAGGACTGAATTAAAACCTAACTCTTCAGCAGCTATCCCGGCCCATAAAATATGAGAATGAATTCTCTCCAATTCAGAAATAATAACACGAATATACTCTGCTCTCGGAGGCACCTCTATACCAGCAGCATTCTCTACTGCCCGGCAAAAAGCAAAAGGGTGAGAAGCAGAACATATTCCACAAATTCTTTCTGCCAGATATATAATTTGGACCACATTTCTGTTCCGCCCCATAAATTCAATTCCCCGATGGTTATCACCAGGCGCTAAATCTACTGATTGAATTCTCTCACCCGATATTTCAAAATTAAAAGTCATTGGCTCTGCCAGCGAAGGATGGATAGGTCCAATGGGTATTTTATAAGTAGATACGCTCAATTAAAATCACCTCAACTTTCCTTTTGAACGAGCTCGTCCAAGCCTTTTTGTTCTTTTCGAAATGGGAAAATATCTTTGGGAAAATCTTCCGGTAAAAAGATATTTCGCATATCCGGAAGTCCTACAAAATCTACTCCGAACATCTCTTTTATTTCCCTTTCCGTTGTTTGTGCTCCAGGGATTAAATCTGTTATACTTTCTATAGATGGTTTTTCTCTTTCCAGACTTACTTTGAGATTAATTGAAATTTCTTTAAATTTCTCTCCATAAAAAAGAGAAAATAGATAAACCAGTTCAATTTTCTCCCCTGTATCATTACCGGCAATTATGGCAATATGGGGGTATTGTAGTCCCATTAATAGTTTCACAGCATCCCTGAATTTTTCTCTTTTCACCTCTAACCAGATATTGTGAAATTCTTCCTTCTTAACCCCTGCTGTTCTGGTTTCAAGGCGACTGTCTAAAATACTTTCTTTTAAATTTTCCTGCAAGTATGATAATAAATCTTTGGCCTTAAAAAACTCCATATTATCACCTTAACCTTCTTATTTTTTAAGCATTAACCTCTTCAATCTTTTTTTCAATTTCTACCCCTGATGAGCCTCTTAACCTCTCTAATTTTAACCAGGCTTTTAAAACTCCGTTAATTATGGCTTCAGGTCTTATGGGGCAACCGGGCACATAAACATCAACAGGAATGTGTTTATCTACAGGTCCCACTATATTATAAGAATCATAAAATACGCCACCGCTTGAGCCACAGGTACCAACCACTATAACCGCTTTAGGATCAGGGGTCTGTTCATAAATCAATTTTAATCGAGGTAGCATCTTTCTGTTAACAGGCCCGGTTACCAGTAACACATCGGCATGTTTAGGACTCCCCACCAGTTTAATACCAAATCTTTCCACATCATATCTGGGTGTCAAGAGGGCAACAATTTCAATATCACAACCATTACAAGAACCGGTGTTTAAATGGAATACCCACAAGGAACGGTCTAAATATTTATCTAATTTCATGGTATTAACTCACCCCAACTATAATAAAGATTATTGCCATCATCAAAACAATCCATCCACTATAATCATTAATATTCCCAGTATGGAGTTTTACCAGTGGTTCATAATACTTCTTTAAGGCTTCGGTAAAACCCCAGTAGATATGACTTGCCCCAACATGAGAGTCTTCTTTGCTTACCTCCGGATTACCAGATAGAAAAGGTTTAGTTTGATCGGTATTTTTTTTATAATTTTCCTGCCCTTTATTTCTAAGCCATAATACTCCGATCCCAATTATTACTGCAGTTATAACCCATATTAAGGCATTCCAGTAACCGCTTCCTGTTTCTAATAAACCTATATGCATCTTATATTCCTCCCAATATTGTTGCAGTATAGCGAGCTTGATCAATCAAAGCCATTACTGCAGGATGGACAATATGTTTAACGATAAGTTCTGGAAATAAGCCAAAAAATACAATGATACAAGCCAAGGTAGCCATTGCTAGCACCATACTTTTGGGAACTTCCTGAACTGATTTATAATGTTCCAGTTGAGGACCTAAAAAAGCGCTATGAAAAACCTTAACAAAAGAAGCTAAGGTTAAAATACTTACCAGCATAGCAATTATGGATAAAAGAGGATTAAACTGATAGACTGATTCATAGATAATTAGTTTTGAAGCAAACCCGTTAAAGGGCGGGATCCCAGCAATGGCTGCAGCACCTATTATAAAAAAGGTAGCAGTATAAGCCATATTATGTGCTAAACCACCCATCCTGTTTAAATCTCTGGTGCCGGTTCTGTAGAACAGAGAACCAGCCGTTAAAAACAATAAACCCTTATACATAGCATGGTTCATAATGTGGAAAATTCCACCTTCCATTGCCTTTATTCCGTAACTTTCCAATGCTGCCGGATTTGTTAAAACCGCCAGCCCTACCCCAACTCCTAAAAGCATATAACCAGTCTGTGAGATAGCGTGATAGGCCATTAAACGTTTAATATCTGATTGAATAATAGCCATAGTTACACCTATAAACATAGAGAGTACACCCAAAATAATAATTATCCAGCCTACTGTTATCGTATTTAAGGTTACATTATAAAGAGAGAAAGTTATTCTGAAAAGAGCATACAGGCTGGCCTGACTGGCAGCAACCAGAACCATGGTAATTGCGGCAGGTGCTTCCGAATAGGCATCAGGTGTCCACATGTGCATAGGGACTGAACCGGCTTTCATTGATAAAACAGTTACTAAAAGTATCAGAGCAATTTTATCAAGTTGGGTAAATTGCATAACACTGGCAATAGTCGCTATATTTAAGGCATCATATTGACCATAGAATAGCCCGATGGCAAATAAAACCATCAAAGCTGATATAGAACTCACCACCATATATTTCAATCCCGCTTCGGCAGGTTCACCAGAAATGGTGCTGCGAAAAGCTACCAAAGCAACAGAAGAAATGGAGGCTATTTCAAAAAAAACAAAGAAATTAAAGATATCGCCGGTTAATTCCATACCAAACATACTGGTTGCCAATAAAAGTAACAGGGTATAATATTTGTCAAGACCGGTATGCTGTTCCATATATGAAATTGAATATATAGCAGCTAAAAAAGCCACCACGGCAGTTATTAGACCCATGAATATTCCCATTGCATCTATTTGAAAAATGATTCTAATAGGCATTGAATATCCAAATGGTAATGTTAACCCTATCTCAGTTCCACCAAAAACATAGACAATAGGACCATTGGTTAGAACCTGTTTGGCTATAAATATGGTTAGTAGCAAGGTAAGGCCTAAAGTAAAAGATGCTAACCAGCTTATTGTTTTACGATTGAAACGTCCCAGTATAGGGGTAACAAAAGCCGCTAATAGAGGTAAGGCGATTACTAAAGCAGGTGCATGCATCAAAATGCTGCTCATCCTCTCAACCTCCTTATTTCATCTGTATTTATGGTTCCATATCTTTGATAGATAATCATAACTATAGAAAGAACCAGGGCAGTGGTGGCTACACCTATTACAATACTGGTCAGGCACAGGGCTTGAGGAGTAGGCAAAACCATTTTGACTCCTTCAGGTGCCTGGGTATAGATAGGTGCCACTGCTTCTTTTCTGAATCCTAAAGCAATTAAAAATAAATTGACACCACTTTCAATTAAAGTCAGTCCAATGGCAATCTTAATTAAATTTTTCTTAAAAAGAAGGGAATAGATACCTAATCCAATTAAAATTATTACTGTAACAAAGGGGAAGTTTCCTATCATTTTATTGTTTCTCCTTCTTGTGTATTGTTTCAGAAGCCACTGACATAGTGAGAACAATTACTCCCAGGGCTGCCAATACCTCTAAACCCACTGCCATATTCATCAGTGTGATGGTACCGCCAGTGTTCAGATCACCCGGGTTTACACCAATGGCAGATGGTGTGCCAAATAATCCTCCACTGTTTGATACAAAATTATAAAAGAAAGTTGCCCCTAATCCTAGAAAAGCAAAGGTAATAAACAAAACTAACCCCGTACTTTCCAGTATAGAAAGCAAATCTTTAGATAAAAAACTTTGAATTTGACTGGTTCCATAAGTTACCAGTAACAGAGCAAAGGCCGATGCCACTATTGCTCCACCCTGAAAACCACCCCCTGGTGAAAGATGTCCGTGTGCAATAACATAAAATCCATAAACCATGATAAAGCCAAAAATAAGAGTGGTCATAGTTCTAACAATTCGAGACATTCCTCCAATCATTTTGCCACCTCCCTGAATAATGCCACAATACCTACTACAGCTGTAAATAAGACAGTCCCCTCACCCAGGGTATCAAAACCACGATAATCAAAAACTATGGTAGTAACAACATTATTAGCTGCAGTTTCAGCCTGTGCATTTTCAATAAAATAGTCATCCATATTACTAATAGCTGGTTCTCCAAAAGGCCTCATACCAATTGCAACTAAAATCATAAAAGCGAGAAAAAATATAAAAGCAATAAAAAAAACTGGTTTTTTCATTATCTAACTCCTTACTTTTTCGTTGCCCTAATGGCAAAAATATAAATTGCCATAGTTAAAGCAGCTCCAATCCCTGCTTCGGCTATTGCCACATCGGGCGCATGTAGAAGATAGTACTCCAGGGCTAAGAGTAAACTTGCAGCAGCCAGGGCAATAACTGAGGATAACAAATCTCGCAATACTACTGCTAAAATTGCTGCGACAATCATAATAACCAGTACCACAATATGAGCAATGCTTAATAATGGACTCATTTTAAGTTAGCCTCCTTTAATTCGTCTATCACCGCTCGTTTTGGCATAACCCCACTTCGGTGGGCTGCCCTGGCAATAGCATGAGAACCGGTAGGGTTGGTTACAATCAGGCAGATTAAAGCCACTAAGGTATGCAGGGCTAAAACTCCGAATTTGGCATCGCCACTGGCTTTCCAAAAATAAAAACCAAAAATAATCACAGATAGTGATGAGAATATTGAACCAAAAGTTGTACATTTGGTGGTGGCATGTAGTCTGGTGTAAACATCAGGGAATCTTAACAAACCAACTGAACCGAGTCCATTAAAAAATATTCCTATTAATAGAAATAAAAACAAAACTATTGTTAAAATGGTCACTTGTCTTTTGCCCTCCTCTCAATATATTTAGCAATATACAAAGTAGCAACATATGATAACAAGGCATACACAATCGCCACATCAATATAGATAATTTCTTGAAAAGCTGCACCATACAGTATCATCGCTGCCACTATATATGTATTTATGGTATCCAGAGCGATGACACGGTCTGGTATAGTAGGACCTGAGATCAAGCGAAACAGTGGCATTAAAATGAAGACTGTAATTAATACTGCTGTAATAAGAAAGAAACTTAACAATAGAGTCATTCTGCAATCCTCCTCACCCATTCCGGAAAATTACCGCAAATATCTTCAATCGAGGGTTTTAAATCAGTAACATTAATCCAGTGTATATAGAGATCATTATTATCCTCATCTATATCCACGCTTAATGTTCCAGGTGTGAGAGTTATAGAATTAGCAAGCATAGTAATAGCTGCATCACTTTTTAATTGTGGTGAAATCTTTACAATCCCAGGATTAATTTTACCGGTGATGACCCGGTAGGCAACATCAATATTTGCTTTAATCAACGCGTGTAAAAAGGGACCAAAAAAATAACACAAAAAAAGAACCCATTTGTATGGGTTTAAGAGACGGTAAGATCTTTTTTGAAATAATACCTGGGAGGCAAAAATAGCAACAATCAGTGCTATTATTATACCGGCAAATATTTCATAATGACTCCACAGTTTTAAAACTTCTCCCTGGCTGGCTGTTAAAAAGAGATAAGCAAAAAAACTCAAAACAAAAGTGGAAATAAAAGGTATCATTACATCACCTCTCTATGAGACTGTATTTATTTATTGTCTTAACTGGAATAAATCAACCAGAAATTCTTTGCTGAATAAATATTGTTTTGTTAGTTCTTCTATGCAAAATATATTTGTTAAAGAGCAAACCAAAATACCAGAAAGAGTATAACACATTTTAGCTATATAATGCAATTTCTTTATTAAAAATAAGTGTATTTTATTTTATATTTGTATTTGTATTTATTAATGCAGTAACTTTTTTATAATAATGGCATACAGGGATAATGAAAGTCCTTTGGAATCGCAATGCAGAACCCTCATACATATATGAGCAGCCACAGCATATCTGACTGAATCTCAGGTAAAAACTTTTTCAGAATAACATAAAATACTTTAAAATCGTTATTGAACTGGTACAGTTGACCTTATCCAACCTTATGATAGTAATCGTTATAAATTTTTTCTCAATCTATGCCTTTCCATACAGTAAAGGAATATCCTTTTAATGGTGCCGGGAGGGGGATTTGAACCCCCACAAGCGTATGCATACCAGCCCCTCAAGCTGGCGCGTCTACCTATTCCGCCATCCCGGCATTCAAAAAGTCTTCAGTTTATAGTTTTTAGTCAATCCTACTTAAAATAAAGAATGTTGTTTGTAATTCTTTTATTGATTTGGGATTCATTACTGAAAACCAACAACAAAAAACTAATAACTTTACCCTCGAAATTATTCCTGCATTTTAAAGTAATTTAATTAGTTTTTTATTTTCAATTTTGCCAGGTATCCGTCCTCTTTTAGCAATAGGCTTCCCTTCTACTTCCTTAATGTCAAGAGTCATATCGATGGGCGAGGCATCGCTAATATAACTACCCACTCCAAAAGCATCAACTGCTTCTCTGCTTAATAAATCGATTCTTTGCGGTGTTACCCCTCCTGAAACATAAATCTTAACATGAGAATACCCTGCCTGGTTTAAACGCACTCTCACCTCTTTAACTAAATCAGGAGATACACCTCCTCTTTCACTGGGAGTGTCAAGACGTACACCTAACAGGTTTTCACCCAGAGCATTGGCTACCCTGATCGATTCTTCAGCCTCATCTTTAAAGGTATCAATAAGGATTACTCTGGGAATATCGGGAGGGAAACAATCATGATAGGCCATGGCTGCCTTTACCGTATCACCGATTATGATAATTACTGTATGAGGAATAGTACCCTGCGGTTCCTGTCCCATTAACTTGGCTCCCAGAATACAGCTAGCTCCATCTATTCCACCAATAAGCGCTGCTCTTTCCATAACGGGGGCAACTGCTGGATGAATATGTCGTGAACCAAAACAAATAATTTTTTTACCCCGTGCTACCTCTCGACATTCCCGTGCTGCTGTTGCCCAGGCAGAACTGCTGCCCAATATCCCTAAAATTATTGTTTCATACACTCCAAATTCATTATAAGGGCCTTGAATTCTCATTACTGTTTCTTTAGGCTGGAACAAATCCCCTTCGGAGAGAGACCAGAGTTTGATTTTTTTATCTTTAAGTAAATTAAAGGTCTCTTGCATACCGGCAAAAACCCCGGCTTGCCGGGCAAATATTTCTGCAGTAACTTCAGTTGCATCCAACTTCAAAAAACGCAGGATTTCCAATGCCCTGATAAAATAAATATCAGTAGTTAACCCTCTTTCAATTTCTTCATGGTTAGCAGAAAAAAACTTACGGTTTGGGTCAACCTGATAACGTCTTACTTCTTCAGTCGAAACCATTTTATGGTTTGTTGGTAATTGTTCCACTTCTCTACCCGTCTAAAATAATATTTAATAAATACTCATAAAGACAGATGATACCATAAATAAAATGGCAATAGCTGTGGTTAATTTGAGCAAAAATACCTCTTTTCCTTTCCTACCTCTATGTTCAGCAAAAGTTCCTCCACCAAAGATGCCTCCACCGGGACTTGCCTTCCTGGATTGAAACAACACCACAGCAATAAGTGCTGTACTTAATATGATCTGTATCAACATCAGCCATGTGGGCATACTGATTTTCTCCTTTACTTTACTCTACTTATTAGTTTCAAATCTTAAACTCTCTAATAGTAAACAATACAATAAAGATATGCTAATGAATAATAACATATTTGTAACATAGCTTCAAGATAGGGAACACAATAAATTAGAAAAACTTACTGTTTTATTGTCTTTTGTCTAATTTTTGCTATACCACTTATTACAGATAATTTCGAAAGATACAAGAAATGGGTTATCTTTTTTTAATTTATAACTGCTGAAATTTTACTAATTTAGAGAAAGGCATGGCCTGCAGGCTCACTCCGCCAACCAGTGCACCATCAATGTCAGATTCAGCCATCAGTGAACTGATATTTTCCTGATTAACACTTCCTCCATACAAAATCCTTATCTTTTGAGCTATAGTTTCATTATATTTATCTTCTATCAGTGCACGAATATATTTGATTATTTCATTGGCATCCTGAGGAGTTGCTGATTTTCCGGTACCAATAGCCCAGATAGGTTCATAGGCAAATACAACATTTGCCATTTCTTTGGCTTTTAATATGGCAAAGACTGCCTCCAATTCCTCTTTAACTACCTCCCGGGTTTTCCCTGTTTCCCTATCTACCAGTTTTTCTCCTACGCAGATAATTGGCTTAATCCCAAAATTTAAGGATTGCTCTGCTTTTCTGGCAACCACTTCTGAGCTTTCTTTAAAATAATCTCTCCTTTCTGAATGACCCACTATTACATAACTGCAACCAATATTTTGCAGCATTCTGGCAGATATCTCTCCGGTGTAAGCCCCTTCATTCTGATAATGTATATTCTGGGCACCTAAAATAATACTGGTATCCTGAATCAATTCTCTGGCAACCCACAAAGAAGTAAATGGTGGACAGATAACTACCTCTGTTTTCTGATACCCATCAATAAAATCGAGCAATTCTTTAATCAAGGCAACGCTTTCAGTAACGGTCTTATTCATTTTCCAATTGCCTGCTACCAATGGTTTTCGCATTATAAAACTTCTCCTCTTTAAGCTAATCAAAGAACCCTCGTAAAGAACGAACGGTTCTTTGATCTTGTTTTCAATTTTTTCAGCCTGTTTTATCAAATACTGTTTTGTTCCAGGATAACAATCTGTTATCTGGCAATATATTTCACTAAATCATTAACTCTACAGGAATAACCCCATTCATTGTCATACCAGGACACTACTTTAGCCATATTGCCATCTACAACCATAGTGGATAAGCCGTCAACAATGGAAGAATTAGTATTGCCATTGTAATCGATAGAGACCAGGGGCAGTTCATTATAATCCAGGATACCTTTAAGGCGTCCCTGAGCAGCCTCTTTTAAAGACTGGTTAATCTGCTCAACGGTCACATCTTTTTTCAACCATACTGCCAAATCAACCACAGAAACATTAGGAGTTGGAACCCTGAAAGCCATTCCATTGAGTTTCCCCTTCAATTCAGGGATAACCAAAGTAACAGCTTTTGCTGCTCCTGTAGTGGTAGGTACCAGCGAAAGAGCTGCAGCTCTGGCACGTCGTAAATCGCTTTTATGGGGTGCATCCAACAGCATTTGATCGGGGGTATAGGCGTGAATGGTTGACATTATCCCTTTTTCTATACCAAAGGTGTCATGAAGCACCTTTATTACTGGTGCCAGGCAGTTTGTAGTGCAGGAGGCATTTGATATAATATGGTGCTCCGACTCCAGATAATCTTTTTCATTGACACCCATAACAATGGTAATATCCTCTCCTTTGGCCGGAGCTGATATTACAACTTTCCTGGCTCCTGCCAATAAGTGTTTGCTGGCACTATCCCTATCTCTAAACAATCCGGTCGCTTCAATGATAACTTCTACGCCCAGTTCTTTCCAGGGCAAATCGGCAGGGTCTTTTATTTTTAACACCCTTATTTCTCTTCCAGCAACTTTGATAATATCATTATTTACTTCAACTTCTTCTTTTAAAATCCCATGTACTGAATCATATTTTAACAAATGCGCCAGAGTTTTGGCATCAGTTATATCATTAACGGCAATAAAATCAATGTCCTTATCATTCAGCGCAGCCCGCATTACATTTCTGCCAATTCTGCCAAATCCATTAATTCCAACTTTAATAGCCATATTTCCTCCTATTTTGAAATAATTACAATTTTAAATTTTTCTATTTTCATTTATATCTTCTACGTAATTTTACAGAAGGTATATTCATCAATTGACGATACTTTGCCACGGTCCTTCGCGCAACCTTTATCTCTTCCTTTTCCTGTAGTAATTCGGCTAATTTCTGATCGGAATAGGGTTGATAAAAATTTTCTCTTTCAATATAATTTCTGATTAAATTTTTGATTTTTTCATTAGAAACTACCTCTTCATTATCCTGAGCTAATCCTATAGAAAAAAAATATTTCAAATCATAAATACCTCTGGGTAACTGAATCTTCTTTGATTTGATAGCCCGGGAAATGGTGGATTTATTTAAACCTAAAGACTGGGCAACCTTCTCTAATGATAATGGCTTTAGATAAGCCACTCCTTTTTCCAGAAAATCATGCTGATACATAAGTATAAATCTGGTTATGTTAATAATTGTATTTCTTCTTTGCTCCAAACATTTTAAAATCCATCGGGCAGAGTCAATTTTTCCCTTTAAGTATTTCATAGTTGTTTTAATTTCAGACCATTTCTCCTGAGAAAATAATTCCTGGTTTTTTAGTTTTTCAGCCTGTTTATAATCTAACAGCATCCTCTCATATAATGAATTTATTTTAATATCCGGGAAAAAGCTGTTGCTTTCTAAAATCTCATACCGGTCATTATTCTTTTTAACAATAATATCAGGCACTGAAAAGTTTGTTATATACTCCTGAAAAAAAGTTCTGCCCGGTTTTGGATCAAAATTTTTTCTGAGAACATCTGATAAATGTTGTATTTCAGAACAGGAAAGATGCAGCTCCCTCTCAATATCTTTGAAATTCTTTTTTGATAATCGGTCCAGATGAAACAATATTAGTTTTTTAAGCGCTTTTTTTTCAGGTAATTTTATATGCTTCAATTGGAGCAGCAGGCATTCTTTTAGATTTCTGGCCCCTATACCAGGAATAGAACAATTCTGAATGAGAGCCAGAACCTGTCTTACTTTTTTTTCCGGAATATTTAAGTCCTGGGCTGCCTCCTGACAACTGATTGCCAAATAACCATTGTTATCAATATTCCCTATCAAATACTCACCAATTTTAGTTTCAAGTTTATCTCTGGCCATTACTCCAAAATTTAACAAAAGGTATTCTGATAAAGAAATCTTGCCCAAAGCCCACTTTTGTACTCTTATTTCAGGGCCTTGTTCAAAAGATGATACATTTTGGTCTTTTATGAAATTTTTTCGGCTGGAAAAGTAATCTAAGATAGCAACATCTCTTTCTCCAATTACATCCTTTTTATCTCTTTTTTTCTCGGCATCTGACATTGTTCCCTGATCGGAAATCGGGTTAAAATTAATCTCTAAGACTGGATTATCCTGAACTTCCTTTTCCAACCAGCAGTTCAGTTCAATACTGTTCAATTGTAATATTTTAATTGATTGATACATTTGTGGAGATAGTTGTAAAGTCTGTTTTTGTACCATCAACAGATTTTGTTCCATTATGATTTACTCTTCCTTCTGCCTATTGATAAACATTTTTTCTATTTGTTTAAAATATGGTTTCTAAGAAATTTTAAACATACTTATCAACATCAACATATTCTATCACTAATTATCTTCTTTTTTCAAATAGCTTGATAAATCACTTAATAACATTTGTTATAAATCAGTTCCTCAGGCCAATTAAATCTCATTTGAGGTAAGATAGTACTCTGCCATTTGTTCCACTTTTTTCAAGCGATGGGAAACTCCTGACTTAGTGATGCCACCTCCTATAATCTCGGCAAGCTCTCGAATACTGGCATAAGGGTGCTCAGAACGGGCTTTGACAATCTCCTTGATATTGGGTGGCAAATTTGCCAGATCAATATTCTTTAGTATTAAATCAATATAGAGTAGCTGCCGGGAGGCTGAGCTTATTGTTTTGTTAAGGTTGGCAGTTTCACAATTAACCAGACGGTTTACCGTATTTAAGATATCTTTTCGTGCAATAATATCCTGCAGGTTCAAGAGAGCTCTCTGCACTCCAATAAAACGTAAGAAGGCAAAGATTTGTTCGCTTTTTTTTATATATACAGTCCATTTCTTTTGCCAGAAACTTATTTTAGTAGAAAAAGAGGAGCGATGTAAGATATTATTTATCATTTGTGCTACTTCTTTTGAAGGACAGGCAATTTCTAAATGGTACATCCTCTCAGGATCATTTACAAAACCACCCGCTAAAAAGGCACCGCGTAAAAAAGATTTTTCACAAAAATTCCTGATTACCACCTTCTCTTTTTCTTTTTCAGTGCCCTCTCTTATTATATTACCCCGATTATTTACGCTTAATCCAAGATGAGTTAGAATTAGTTTTGTCATTGGAACATCATTAATGGTAATGTAATAAATCTTTTTTTTGTCATTTTTCCTTATTATGTCTATCCTGGTTTCATAGTGGAAAGCTTTCTTTATTAAAAAGTAAACCACTTTGATCATAGCCGAATTATCAAGAGTGATTAACAATTCACCAAATGAATTAATTTTACCATTCATTATGATAAAGGCTACTAGCTCACTTTTTCTTTCAGAATTTTCAGCTGGTATTATACGCGCTAGTTCCTGCTTTACCAATGGTGAAAAATACAATTATTTCTTCTCCTTGTGAATATTATCCATTACCATTTTTGCTAACTTTTCAGAATGATGGCGGGCAAAATTGTATTCTGATAATAATTCCTGTCTCAATACTCTGGTCTTTTTATCATAAATAGAAGGTAAATCATCTTTTACCATAAAAGCCTCCTCTTTTTTGTATCTTGCCGCCAATTGTTTACTCAGCCTTTGGCTGTTTAGTAAGATAAAATCCAAGCAATTGTAGGGTAAATATTTTATAATCTCTCTTACATGCATGGACGCTGTATAATTATCTGTTTCCCCGGGTTGGGTCATTACATTACAGATGTAAACCTTGATTGCTTCACTTTGACAAATCGCTTCTGGAATATCTTTTACCAATAGATTGCATATCACGCTGGTGTAAAGACTGCCCGGGCCAAGAATAATAGTGTCTGCTTCCTGAATAGCTCGAATTGTCTCCGGTAAAGGTAGAACAGTAGAGGGCTCTATAAAGATACTCTCAATTCCATCTTTACTCAGAGGTATCTTATCTTCACCTTTGACCAATTCCTGATTCTTCAATTTAGCACAAAGAGTGACATTGTCTATAGAAGAGGGGAGTACTTTTCCCCTGATGGCCAGTATCTCACTCGATTTTTCAATTGCCGTAGAAAAATCTCCGCTAACTTCTGACATAGCAGTTATAAAAAGATTCCCAAAACTATGCCCCTGTAAACTGCCATTGCTAAATCGGTACTGAAATAGTTTTTTCATTAACAATTCTTCAGTAGAAAGAGCCACCAGGCAGTTTCTTATATCACCGGGGGGTAAAACACCCAACTCATCCCTTAATCTACCTGAACTACCTCCACTGTCAAAAGCAGTTACCACAGCGGTAATATTACTGGTGAATTGTTTTAAACCTCTCAATAGGGTGTAAAGGCCGGTCCCACCGCCAATTACCACAATTCTGGGACCTTTTTTTAATTTTCTCTGTTCATAAATAATTTCAGGTACCCGGTCAACCTTTTTAGGTATAAAAGCTTTTAAAACTGAACGATTTATATTGGAAATGCCCAAAATAATGAGCAAAGAGCCTAATAAAATTAAGATTATTCCGGAAAAATGCGGGGCTATCTGATAGTAGATAAAGAGATTCTTTATCTGGTTCTTTATCCATAAGAATCTGGTAAGATCTATGAGGTAAATTAAACCCACTGCCATAAGAATTATTCCCAGCAAAATGATAAGCAGGAAACGCTTTACTCTCATCCCTGGATAAAACCACTTCAAAAGTGATTTTAAATGGAAACTTTTTTTAACCATCTTGTATTTTATAACTTCTCTTTAAGTATTTTTTCTTCCTTTCTAATATCCCTATGCCTTATAAAAACAGGATAATCTTTCAATCTTATCAGCTGGCCAAGCTCATTGGCAAGATATACTGAGCGATGCCTTCCTCCTGTACAGCCAATAGCAATAGATAGATAGCTCTTGCCCTCTTTTATATAATAAGGTATCAGAAAATCGATTAAGGAAAAGAATTGTTTAATGGCTTGTCTTGTTATAGAAAATCGTTCCAAATACTCCTTAACTTTCTCATCTTTTCCAGATAGTTCACTCAGTTCACTAACATAGAAAGGGTTGGGTAAAAATCTGGTATCAAATAACAGGTCAACATCAATGGGTATGCCATATTTATACCCAAAAGATATTAGATTAATCTGCATAGTGCGAGACTTGTCTTTTTGGAAATATTTCCGAATCTCATTATTGAGCCGTTTGGGGTCCAAATTGGAAGTATCAATGATTATATTTGCTTTAGATTTTAGTTCATTTAATTTTTTTCTTTCTTCCTGTATATTTTCTAAAATACTATGGGAAAATTGCAAGGGATGTTTTCTCCTTGTTTCCCCAAATCTTTGCACGATAATCTCATCTCTAGCTTCTAAAAATAATATCTCGGGATAAATATTCATCGTTTCCAGTTCTTTTAATGAACGATCCAGCTCCCGTAAGAATATCTCTCCCCTGATATCTACCACAAAGGCTATCCTGGATAATTTCCCCTGCGATTTAAGGCAAAGTTCAGAAAATTTAGGAATTAGCTGTGGCGGCATATTATCAACGCAAAAGAATTCCATATCTTCAAAAACTTTAATGGCAACACTCTTTCCCGCTCCGGATAATCCACTAATAATAACAAAGCGAAGGTCTTTCATTCTAACCTCAAAAATATACTTACATTTTCTGGGGTGCCCCAATACCTAATAAAAAAAGAGCATTTTCTAAAACAATTTTAACAGAACAAACCAGGTATAAACGGGATTCAGAAAGTGTTCTTTCTCGGCTGATAATTTTGTACTCAGTATAATATTTGTGAAACAGACTGGCTAACTCAAGTAAATACCCCGCTATTAAATATGGTTTCCGCTTAATTGCGCTTCTTTCCACTACTTTTTTAAAACTCATAAGTTTTTTAATAATTTCCAACTCTTCCCTTTTGTCAAGCAGCTTTAAGTCTATCTGTTCTTTATTTATATCATCTAATGTAATATTTTTAATTTCACCTTTTTTTATTATACTGCAAATTCGGGCATAAGCATACTGGATATAATAGACGGGGTTTTCCAGAGACTGGGATTTAGCAATATCCAGATCAAATTCGGTGTGACTGTCATAGCTATACATCAGGAAAAAATATCTGGCAACATCTTTACCAACCTCTTTTAATAAATCTTTTAAAGTTATAAATTGCCCACCCCTGGTGCTCATTCCAACAGTTTTGCCTGCTCTGAGCAGGGTAACAAATTGTACTAACAGTACCTGGAAAGAATCTCTGGTATAGCCCAGAGCCTGAACAGCTGCCTTCATTCGGTTAATATAGCCATGGTGGTCTGAGCCCCATATATCTATCAGAGTTTGGAAACCTCTTTTATATTTATCATCATGGTAGGCAATATCTGAAGCAAAATAAGCAGCTTCTCCATTAGCCCTGGTCACCACTCTGTCCTTTTCGTCGCCAAAATCTGTAGACTTAAACCACAAAGCACCTTTTTCTAAATAAACAAATCCTTCTTGCCTCAACCTATCAATAACAGGGTATACCTTATCCTGGGTATAAAGAGACTCTTCACTAAACCAGTTGTCAAACTCGACTCCAAAGAGAATTAAATCCTCTTTGATATCCTGTAAAATTTTCTGTTGAGCATAAGATTTAAAAAAATTAATCGTTTCCTGGTCGTCTTTAGCTTTAAATTCTGTTCCATATTTTTCCCGGACTTCTTTAGCTAGAGCAACGATATAATCTCCCTGATATCCATTTTCAGGAAATTCAATCTCCTCCCCCAGTAATTGCCTATAGCGGATTAAAACCGATTGACCCAGGGTATCCATCTGTTTTCCGTGATCATTGATATAATACTCTGTAGAAACCTGATAACCCGCTGCCCTTAATATTTTTGATAGTGAATCGCCCACAGCAGCACATTTTCCATGGCCTACATGGAGAGGGCCGGTAGGATTTACACTAACATATTCCAGCAATATCTTTTCGCCCTTACCCAAATCAGAACAGCCAAATCTATCTTTTTCTGCAATAATCTCATGCAATATATTGTATAATAGGTCTTTTTGAAAATAAAAGTTTATAAAGCCCGGTCCCGCAATTTCTACTCTATCCAGCATCCCCCTGTTATTCTTCTCTAATTCTTGAACAATGAACCCGGCTATCTCTTTGGCATTGCCCGATATCATCCCGGATAGTTGCAAAGCAATATTAGTAGAAAGATGCCCATGTGCAGGATCTTTTGGTGTTGTTAAAATGATTACCGGAATTTTTTTCAGCTCAATTCCTTTGTTTTTCAGGTATTGAAAAACGGATTCTGTGATGAGCAGTTTTAAGCTTTCATGCGTCGTTTCATTAAGCAATTTTTTTCTTCCTCTCCTCTTTCTTCTATAAATCGTGCTATTTTTCTAATTTAAAATTATTGAAATTAACAATGGAGCGCCCGAGAAGAGTCGAACTTCCAACACGGGGCTTAGGAAGCCCCTGCTCTATCCATTGAGCTACGGGCGCTCATTAAAAGATATTCATATATTTTTAGGCTATGAGTTGTGCATTTTTATCTTTGCATTTTAACTAACTACTATCGACTAAATACCAACAACTATTTTTGTATTTTAACTAAAAACTTAAAACTATAAACTAAAATCTTTAATAACTAAATACCAAATACAAACGACCAACGACCACTTCCATTTACACCCACATTCTTAGTCTTTGCATTTTAACTAACTACTATCGACTATCGACCAACGACGGTTATTAACCAAAAACTATTAACTAAAAACTTTATAACTAACGACTAAAAACCAACGACTATTTTTCACTTATTCCCACAATTCGTTGACTATAATCTAAAAACGATAAACTATAAACTTTATACTATCAATTATACCCGCACAATATTTTAACATAAAAAATATTGATAAACAATTTGAGAATGAATGCAAATTATAATAAAATTAGCCTTCTATACTCTTTTCAGATAGCAGAATAATTCGCTTGGCAATTAATAGAGGTGACAAGCCACAAAATGCCCTTTTTCTACTTCTTTTAGTTCAGGTTCCACTTGAGAACAAATTTTCATAACTTTGGGACATCTGGGGTGAAAATGGCACCCCACCGGTGGATCAGCTGGACTGGGGACATCTCCTTCTAACAGAATTCGCTTTCTTTTAAAATCAGGATTGGGAACGGGGACTGCGGAAACCAAGGCCTGGGCATAGGGATGCAGTGTATTATTAAAAAATACATTTTTAGGTGCAACTTCCACTATCTTCCCTAGATACATAACTGCCACCCTATCACTGATATATTTAATAACACTCAGATCGTGGGCAATAAATAGATAGGTAAGCTTAAATTCTTGCTGTAATTCTTTAAATAAATTGATTATTTGTGAACGAATCGACACATCTAGAGCTGATACCGGCTCATCACAAACGACTATCTGGGGATTCAAAGCCAGAGCACGGGCAATCCCTATTCTTTGCCTTTGGCCACCGCTAAACTCATGTGGAAACCGTTCCATACAATTAGCAGGTATTCCTACTCTTTCTAATAATTCCCTTACCTTTTCTACTCTTATTTTGCTATCGTACAGTTTATGGGTTACAATCCCTTCTGCAATAATATTCTTAATTCTCATTCTGGGGTTAAGTGAACTATAGGGGTCTTGAAATATAATCTGTAAATCTTTCCTGTAACTTCTCATCTGCTTCTTATCTATTTTAGCAATATTCTTTCCCCTGAATATTATTTCTCCGCTAGTTGGTTCTTCTAAACGGAGCATAGTCAAGGCAGTGGTTGATTTACCGCAACCTGATTCGCCAACCAATCCTAAAGTTTCCCCATTATAGATATCAAAACTAATATTATCAACAGCTTTTACCCATCCTACTGTCCTTCTAAAAACGCCTTTGCGGATAGGAAAATATTTGATTAAATTTTTGACGGATATTAATTTATTATTCAACTGTCGCCAACCTCCTGCTGTATGATATCCTATCCTCTTCTTCTTTTAATTTGTCTACATGCCAGCAGCGAACCATATGATTATTCTCTATCCTTTCCAGCAATGGTTCTTCCTCCTTACACTTCCTTGTTGCAAAAATACAGCGGGGGTGGAATTTACACCCTGAAGGAAAGTGCAGCGGATCAGGTACTATGCCCGGTATTGATTCTAATTTACCTAAATCTAAATCCAACCTTGGTATAGAAGTAAGCAAACCATAGGTATAGGGATGAAGAGGTGAAAAAAATATGGAACGGGTTTCAGCATATTCCACAATTTTCCCGGCATACATCACCGCAATACGGTCAGCAATCTCCGCAATTACACCTAAATCATGTGTTATCATTATCAATGAGCTGTTAAACTGTTTTAAAAGATTTTTCATCAAATCTA
Source organism: Candidatus Atribacteria bacterium (assembly GCA_029556475.1). Taxonomy (GTDB): domain Bacteria; phylum Atribacterota; class Phoenicimicrobiia; order Phoenicimicrobiales; family Stramentimicrobiaceae; genus Stramentimicrobium. The sequence goes on along the minus strand of JAKQEP010000003.1, from coordinate 15,573 downwards.
ATATCTGAGCTTGTATAGTGACATCTAAAGATGTGGTTGGTTCATCGGCTATCAGCAATATGGGATTACAGGATAAAGCCATAGCTATCATCGCCCTCTGTCTCATTCCTCCGCTTAATTGATGTGGATATTCATCAAATCTCTGTTTGGGAATAGGTATTCCTACCTTTTCTAAAAGCTCAATAGACTTCATTTTTGCTTCTCTGTTGCTCATTTTAAGATGAATTTTTAATGCTTCAGAAATCTGATAACCTATAGTAAAAACCGGATTTAAAGAGGTCATTGGCTCCTGAAATATCATAGCTATCTCTTTTCCTCTTATTTTTCGCATCTCATTATCACTTTTCTTAAGCAAATCAGCCCCTTTGAAGATAATTTGTCCCTCTACCGTTTTCCCGGGATAATCCAGTAGTCTTAAAATAGAAAAAGCAGTGACACTTTTACCACAACCCGATTCGCCAACCAATCCCAGAGTTTCTCCCTGATATATTTCAAAATCAACACCATCCACTGCTTTTGCCACTCCATCTTCCGTAAAAAAATAGGTTTTCAAATTCTTTACCTGTAATATTTTCTTCTTATCAGCAACTATCACAATTCACCTCTCAGACGCGGGTCAAGTATATCTCTCAGGGTATCTCCTACTAAGTTCCAGGAAAGAACGAATAGAACAATAAAGATTCCTGGAAAAAATACTGCATACCAGTATTCTCCAGCCTTACCGGGCGCACCTATGATCCAGTTACGGGCAAAACTGACCATCTGACCCCAATCTGCATATCCCAAAGGTGCCCCAACTCCTAAAAAACTTAAAGCTGCTGCAGTAACTACCATGGAACCGATATTCATACTGGCCTGAACCAATACTGGGAAAATAGTATTGGGCAGCAAATGAAAGGCTATGATACGAAAATCTTTCACTCCCAGAGCTTTTGCAGCTATAACATAAGCTTCTTCTTTGGTACATAAAATACTACCCCTTATTACTCTGGCATATCCCATCCAGCCAAAAGCAATAAGCGCTATCATTACTTTATCAAGACCTCTCCCCAAAATGGTAGTGAGCACCATAGCCGCAACTAAAAAGGGAACGGAGAGAAAAATATCAGTTAAACGCATCAACAGCTCATCTATCCAGCCCCCAAAATAAGCTGCTATCGAACCACCGATAATTCCAATCAGCACAGAAAAAGCTACTGTAACAATTCCAACCCGGAAAGCAGTTCTGGTTCCCCATATCATTCCATAAAATATGTCGTAACCACCCTGGGCGGTGCCAAAAATTGCCTGCTCTCTGATCACCGGCTTGCCCAGACTTTCATAAACAAACCTCATATCATCGGTAATTGGAGAACCCGGCGGCCGAGGCTCAATATCCCAGGACATTCGGGGAATTTGATAAGGATCCGGAAACAGTGGTGGGGCAATGAAAGGGGCAAAAACAGCGATAAGAATAAATACTAAGAGAAGTAATAATCCTACCAGAGATGCTGAATTTTTTAACAATTTTTTAATTATTCTATACATCTGCCTGCTACTCCAATCTCACACGAGGATCAATTAAGGCATAGGAAATATCTACAATGAGATTACCAATTACCATCATAAAGGCAAAAAGAAGGGCAAAGCCAATAACTGACCCATAATCTAACTGCTGGGCAGAGGAGGCAGCCCAAAACCCCAATCCGGGATAGGTAAATACTGTTTCGGTAATAACTACTCCTCCCAGCATTTCAACAATCATCATTCCAGCTACCGTTACCACCGGTATGAGGGCATTTTTTCGAGCATGCTGATAGATAACCTTATTTTCTTCAACCCCTTTTGCCCGGGCAGTACGGATATAATCTTTTCTTAAAGTATCGAGCATACTGGAACGGGTAATTCTCAATAGGTAAGCCCAGGAAATATAAGAAAGGGTAATGATAGGTCCGATTAAATGTTTGACTGCATCCCAGAAAATATCCAGGCGCCCGTTCAGAAGAGCATCAAAAGTAATGAAATGTGTGTAGTGTTTAAAACTATCCCCTGTATAAACAATGTATTGAGCCCAGGTACTTAACCTTCCCGGAGGAAGCCAGCCCAATATGCCATAAAAGATAAATAGCACCAGCAATCCAAAGATAAAAGTTGGCAGTGACCAGCCTATTATAGCCGTAACTCTGATAGTCTGATCCAGTATATCATTATGGTGAACTGAAGAGATAACACCCAACCAGATTCCCACCAGAATCACAGGAATAATGGAATAGAAGACCAACTCTACTGTTGCCGGAAAGCGTTGCTTGATTGCTTCCCAAACTGGCTGGTTGGCAGTAGGAGACCATCCGAAGTCTAATTTCAGCAATGATTTTAACCAATAGAAATAACCGGCTGGAAAGGGGTCATCAAGATGATATTTCTGTATCAGTTTTTGAGCAGCCTGGGGGTTTTTTAAGACAGTGGGGTTATTAATATAAGTTGCCAGTTTTTCCATAGGACTTAACAGGGAAAAAAGGCTAAATATGACGAAAGTTACCCCTAACAAGATTAAAGGTAAAATTAATAGCCGTCTTATGATGTAAGAAAGCATTATTTTTTCACCCCTTTTTTAAAAAAATTATAAATCTTTTTAAACTGGAGAGAATCAATATTCATAAAAAATAATATTTTTATGAAAACATAATGGAGTGGAATAGTATAGTATCATTTCCACTCCATCTTTTTAATTAATGTTAACCAATCGCGATAAAAAATACAAACATCTTATCATTTATTCTTTGTGAATATAGAAGAAATCAGCACCTTCCGGTAAACCGGATATTACTGAATTATGGTACCATCCTTTGACCCAATCTCTCTGGACGTGTATACCAATAGGTTGATAGAGGTATAGTGAAACAGCCTGTTCATGGGCAATTCTGGTAAGCTCTTCATAGAGATCCTTCTGTTCCTGTGGGTCAACTGATTTAAGGGCTTTTTCAATTAGAGGATCGGTATTCTCTTTGGCAAAATCAATATAGGGCTTTCCGTAAAATCCGCTATAGGTACCAGTGCTACCCAGATAGGTTGGCGCCCAGTTATAAGCGTCAGCATAATCTGCCAACCAGCCAATGGTAAACATGGGGAGTTGTTCTGCCAGGAACTGTTTCAGGTAGGAGGACCATTGTACACCTACCGAAGTAAGCTCAAATTTGGGATTTACAATCTTGGCATAAGTCGAGAGCATGTCACAGACAGCTTTTCGGACATCATTCCCTTCATTATAGAAGATATTGAATTTACATCCTTTCTCCCAGAGCTCACCATTCCAGGCTAACTTAAATTCCTCTTTTGCCTTTTCTATATCAAACTGGTAATAGAGTTCCTCATCTTCCGTATAGCCAGATAGGGGCTCGGGGAAAGGTCCCGGATTGCGCTTGCCTTGTCCATGTATTGTTTTTTCAATAAAAGTAGCATAGGGGAAGAGATAGGAGAATCCTCTTCGGACATGTATATCAGAGAAGAAATCTGCTGGAATACCTTCGCCATCTAACTTGCCGCTTCCCAGGTTGGCATTTCCTTCTGCATTCAATTCCCAGGGCATATTGGTTACCACATTGGATAAGATTGGCAAGCCGGTAATTAATTCTACACCCTCCATATCCTCAACTTCATTCATATTGGTTACCGGTACATAGATTATATCGGCATCCCCTCTCTGTAACATCAGCTTCCTGGTAGTCCACTCATTGATATACTGGTAAACTACTTCCTTCAATCTGGCTGGTCCTCTCCAGTGGTCATCAAATCTCTCCATCATCAGGGTTTCTTCCGGAACCCATCTAACCAGTTTAAAGGGACCAGTCCCACAGGCTACATTATAAAGGGGGTCTTCTTCATTTTTGGGATCATGATATTTCCACCAGGTATCTGCTTTACCATCCCAATCTCCCTGCTCAATGGACCATTTTTTATTAATAATAGCAGACCATCCTGCACCGTGTGCTAGAATTTTCATAAAAGGAGAATAGGGTTGTGCTAAATGAAACACAACGTTATTACCCTGTACCTCTACTGCTCTGTCAATATGGTCTGTATATACTTTTACCATCACATCTTTATATTCCGGTAAAAGCTCTCCATCCTCATCAAACATATCTGAATAGTTTTCCACACCAGCCAATTGAACAGCAAGTTCTTCAATACTAGTAAATCCTAAAAGTGGCTCTATTATCATCCAGCTTGGTCCACCAGCACGGTCAAATACCATAGCTCTTTCAAAGCTATATTCAATATCCTCCGGAGTCAGAATCTCACCGTTATGGAAACGAACACCATATCTAATCGGGAAAATATAATCTAAACCACCATATTTGATCAGCCCATTATCAGCTGTAGGCACCTGTAAGGCGAGCATTGGTACAAAATCTTCAATACTCTCTTTATTATAGGCAATAAGGTTATCGTAAATCTCGAAGATGATTTCACCACTGGCAGTATCATAGCACCAATGGGGGTCAAGGGTTTCTGGTCCGCCAATAGTGGCATAAACGACGCGTTCCGGATTAGGCACCTGGGCACTAACCGATATTCCCATTCCCACTATTAATAAGAATATCAAAAAAATCGAAAATATTAGTTTATTCTTCAATCTATTTTCCTCCTTTCCTTTTCACATTGATAGAAAATTCAAGTAATTTCTTATCAAATTATTTTTCTTTTATTATCACACTATACCCTTGACTTTCACCTCCCTCCACAAATTAATTATTTGCTTTTTCTAAGTATTTTTTGGGCAGGCTCTATCTTAAACATGTTGCAGCCTTTATTTATATTTGTATTATACATGTATTATGATTTAAATAGATATACTTATCAGCATAAATTATTTTTTTAATAATATTGCAAATGGGAGCGTATAATATCCAAAATCGTTAGTTGACAATATAAAACTAATATTCTTCTCTGATTTTTCCGTCTTTGAATTATATCATAATCTCTTGGCCGGAGGCAAGTTTGACTCCTTTTAAGAGGATATCTAATTCATCTCCTTCCAGGGTTTCTTTTTCCAACAGATTTTTTGCTATTTTCTTTAGCTTACTCTTATTTTTAACTAATAGTTCCTTGGCTCTGTTGTATGCGTTTTCAATAATTTTTTCTACCTCTTTATCAATTTTGAAGGCAATCTCCTCACTATAGTTTCTATTTTCAGCGATATCCCGTCCTAAAAAAACCTGCTGTTCTTTTCTTCCCAGAGTCATTGGTCCAAGGGATTCACTCATACCAAATTCAGTGACCATCTGCCGGGCAATTTTGGTTGCTCTTTCTAAATCGTTCTGAGCCCCGGTAGTTACATCTTTAAAAGTGATCTCTTCAGCAACCCTTCCCGCTAAAAGAACGCTCAATCTTTCCATCAATTCTGATTTACTGACCAGATAGCGGTCTTCAGTCGGTAATTGAAGGGTATAGCCCAAAGCCGCACTTCCTCTGGGTATAATGGAAACCTTGTGAACGGGGTCACAGTTGGGAAGCAGTTTTGCCACCAGAGCATGGCCGGATTCATGATAAGCAACAATTTCTTTTTCCTTTTCATTCATAATTCTGCTCTTTTTTTCCGGTCCGGCAATTACCCTATCGATGGATGCCTCAAAATCTTCCATATCTATACTCTTTTTACCCTTGCGGGAGGCTAACAAGGCTGCCTCATTGACCAAATTGGCTAAATCTGAACCAACAAAACCGGGCGTTCTTCTGGCTAAAACCTTTAAATCCACTTCTTTAGCCAGAGGCTTCCCTTTGGCATGGACATTCAATATCTGTTCACGTCCGATGAGGTCCGGACGATCAACTACTATTCTACGGTCAAAACGTCCCGGTCTTAAGAGTGCCGGGTCAAGAATATCGGGTCTATTGGTAGCAGCAATTAGAATAACTCCTGTATTTTGATCAAAACCATCCATTTCAACTAACAATTGATTCAAGGTCTGCTCTCTTTCATCGTGTCCTCCGCCTAAACCAGCCCCCCTGTGACGTCCCACAGCGTCAATTTCATCCATAAAAATAATACAGGGCCTGTTTGTTTTGGCTTGCCTGAATAAATCCCTTACTCGTGATGCCCCTACTCCCACAAACATCTCTACAAAATCAGAACCACTGATGCTAAAAAAGGCAACGCCAGCTTCTCCGGCAACTGCTCGTGCCAATAAGGTCTTTCCAGCCCCTGGTGGTCCGTAAAGAAGTATTCCTTTGGGAATCTTCGCTCCCAGCTGGTTAAACTTTGCCGGGTTTCTTAAAAAATCTATTACTTCCTGTAGTTCTTCTTTCGCCTCATCAACACCGGCTACATCAGCAAAGGTAACTTTGGGATTTTCCTTACCCAATAGCTTTGCCTGACTCTTGCCAAAAGACATCACCTTATTTCCGCCACCCTGCATCTGTCTCATCATAAATAGCCAGATACCAATTATAAGAACCATTGGTAAAAGTGAAGAGAGTATACGCATCCACCAGGATAACTCAACTGGTGGTTTCGCTTCCACATTAATATTTTTGTTACGCAAAATGTTCATCAATTCCGGGTCATCCGGCAGATATGTTGAGAACTTCTGGTTATCATTGAGGGTACCAGCAATAGTATTTCCCGAAATAGTAACACTCTTAACATTATTCTTCTCAATTTCGTTTAAAAATTGAGAATAGGAAAACTCCTTTACAGAAGAAGCAGGCTCAAATAAAGAGCTGAGAATAGAAATTGCTACAATTAGAATTAATAGATATAAACCGGCATTTTTAAAATTTTTGTTTTTTAATTTTTTAGGGTTTAATTTTGCCAATCCTTTTTGCTCCTCTTATTATATAAATTGTTTTAAACTTTTTTCAGGTTTAAACGCAAGGTAATTTTAGCACATTTTATGATTAAAAACAAACAAGCACGTTGTCTTCTTTTCCATTTATTTATCACAATTATCTTAATTTTTAATTTTGATTGGATTTCATTAATCCAATTGTTAATAATCCATTGGTTTATTATAGTATTCTGGTTTCAGAACCAGGATATAGGGAATATTACGGTATAACCCATTAAAATCTAAACCATAGCCAACAACAAATTTATCGGGTATATCAAAACCACAATAATCAATGGGAACTTTAATCTTTTTCCTTTCCTTTTTATTAAGCAGAGTACATACCTTCAGGCTGGCTGGTTTTCGCGATTTCAACATTCTCAATAAATAATCCAGGGTAAGACCGGTATCTATTATATCTTCTACAATCAATACATCTTTATTCTCAATATTCTCATCCAGATCCTTCAAAATCCTTACTACCCCGGAAGATTCAGTAGATATTCCATAACTGGAAATGGACATAAAATCAAAAACCATAGGTACTTTTATGTAACGCGCCAGATCAGCCAGAAATACAATAGCCCCCCTTAACACTCCGATACAAAAGAGCTGCTTCCCCTGGTAATCCCGGGAAATCTGTTCACCTAATTGTTCAACTCTTTTTTGAATTTGATTTTCAGGTATTAGTATCTCTTCTATCATTTCCTGTTCTATCATTTTTATAATCCTCGTTTTAATAATCTGTTCCAGAAACAGTGTCTCTTTTATTGACTTCAGCTAAATAGCATTATGTTAACATATTTTATCTATTCTTATCTATACTATAGTAAAATTTTATCATATATTGAGTTTAAATGGGTAATCAAATAGTAATTTGGCGGATATGCAATACTTTTATGGTTTTATTAGTTACTTTGAAACGATTATCTGTTTGAAAACCAGCAATCCAGGCAATGCGATCGGAATTATCAACTACCAGCATAGTTTTATCTCTGGTATCACGATCTATCTTTTGGTCAATAAAGAAGGATTTAATCTTTTTATAATAAGAACTGTTTAATGGTTGAAATCGGTCGCCCGGTTTACGGCTTCTAACCTTAAGGGGAAATTTCAGCTTTTCATAATCCAAATAGGTTTCATTCCTGTTGCTTCCCTTAATCAGGTTTTTATAATCGGAATGTTGGTAATCATATTGTTGAACCATAAATTTAAGTCCTAAATCGGTTATTTCGGTTTCCTGGCCAGGGGTTAGTTCATACTCTTGTGGTTCCAACACTTCTTCTCTTTTGGATGTTTTAATGTGGTCAGCAAAACCAAATATCAGGTCCTGATAACTCTTTCTCACTCTGATTGTATCAGGTAAATCAAGCAATTTTTCACCTGTCTCCTTAAGGAGCAACAACCTGATTGCCTCGATATGGTTAAATTGAATGCCTTCTAAAAAAATTCTAAAGTGTCTTAAAGTCCTGCGAATAACCGAGCGCTGAATTCCAACAGGCAATCTGCTCAATATCTGGTTATCCAGAACAATATAGTAACTACATTCCTTCTTCAATACTTTTAAGTAATAATGTTCAGTTATTTCCTCCCAGAATTTAAGCTCATCATTAATTATATTTTGCAATTGAAGCAAATTTTTCCCTATAGCAGGGTTGTACTCTTCTTTCAATAAGGGGATTAACTGGTGTCTAATTTTATTACGTAAATACATTGGTTCTTTGTTGGTAGAATCAAAACAAAAAGTTAACTTTCTTCTTTTGCAATAGGCTTCGATTTCTTCACGGGTACATTCAATCAACGGTCTTATAAAAACTCCTCTTTTAGGTGGAATGCCCCTTAACCCTCTCAATCCACTACCCCGAATAAGCCTCATCAAAATAGTCTCTATCTGATCATCTGCATGATGGCCTAAAGCAATTTTCTGAGCCTGGTATTTATCAGCTAATTCCAGAAAAAATTCATAACGTGCTCTCCTGCCCGCCTGTTCAATTGAGAGCCCCTTCTCCTTTGCCATCCGGGGAACAGATAGAAATTTCTGCTGAAAGGGAAGACCTAAATGGAAAGATTTCAGACGAACAAAACGCGCCTCAACATCTGCCTCTTTTTTTCTGATACCATGGTGGACATGGGCTACCATTAAAGAAATTTTAAACTGTTCTTTAATCTGATTTAAAATATCAAGCAGGCAGGTAGAATCGGGGCCCCCTGAAATGGCAAGGATAATCATATCTCCTTTTTCTATCATGCTATATTTTTCAATTGTTTTAAGTACTTTTCTTATTAATTTATCCAATTATCACATTCTATATCTATAAAATTTTTTTGGGAATGGTAATAGTTAAAGTATTTGAAATTTTTTATTAGGTCCTGGAGTTTGGTGGCGGTGCTGAGATTCGAACTCAGGACACTGCGGGTATGAACCGCATGCTCTAGCCAGCTGAGCTACACCGCCAATAAAAAAATTTAAGCAGACAAAAAATGAAAGAAAAATAACTTACTTAATATTAATTAAACCTCTGGTAACAGCTTTTAAACAACAGAGGTTTAATTGAATAAAAATGGTTGCGGGGGACGGATTCGAACCGCCGACCTTCAGGTTATGAGCCTGACGAGCTACCTAGCTGCTCCACCCCGCTATTTTTATAGGTACTTATTTATTATTTTTTAAATTGCCTATTAATACTATCACTATAGGATATTAAAGTCAATTGCTGCTAAATTAATTTTGTAATTCAGCAATCATCATAACAGGTGCCGGAGGCCGGAATCGAACCGGCACAAGCCTTGCAGCTTCCAGGATTTTAAGTCCTGTGCGTCTACCTATTCCGCCACTCCGGCAAACTTAGATTATTATAGATTAAAAGACCATAGTCGTCAATATAGTTCTAAAAATAATATGTAGAGTATCAGCCGGTTAGAATATACCATTTAGCTACTAGTTACGCTTATTAGTAAAAAGGACCTTATCATCATTGGCAACACTTCTGGGCCAAGACATTGAATTCAATGCACACCGTCTAAGTGCTTTTATTATTGTGATTCTGCTGAAGGAAGGTGTGATAATCCCATTCAACTATTTTTTTATGGATTTAAACATAATTTCATTGGGTTTCACCAGATCTAATTCTTCCCGCGCTATTTTCTCAATATATTGATTGGTATTCAATAAGTCTATCTTTTCAGAAAGCAGCTCAGTATCCCTTTTAAGATCATCAATCTCATATTCCAATTCTGCTAGATATGATTGCATTTCCAGAATGCGTGCATATTTTTCTGAAAAAATAAAGGTGATATAAAAGATTAATATTAAGATTATTGCCCAGGTTATTTTAGATTCAAAAAGAGATCTGGCATAAGACATTATTTTTTAAAAACTCCTTTTCCTCTATAAACTGCCTGCTCTCCCAACTCTTCTTCTAATCTTAACAATTGATTGTATTTTGCAATTCGGTCAGTCCGGCAAAGAGAACCCGATTTAATCTGACCGGCATTGGTTGCCACCGCCAAATCTGCAATAATAGTATCTTCAGTTTCTCCGGAGCGATGTGAGATGATACAGCTAAAACCAGCTCGTTTTGCCATTTCAATGGTATCTAATGTTTCGGTCAGAGTGCCAATTTGATTTAGCTTAATAAGAATGGAATTAGATGCTCCTAACTGAATTCCCTTGTACAGGCGGGTTTGATTGGTTACATAGAGGTCATCCCCTACTATCTGTATTTTATTTCCCAGACTCTTGGTTAATTTACTCCAATTCTCCCAATCATCTTCTGCTAACCCATCCTCTATGGAAATTATGGGGAATTTTTTTACCAGCTCCTCATAATAAGCAATCATTTCTTCTGCTGTCCTCTCCACACCTTCTCTGCTTAAAATATATTTTCCCTCTTTATAAAATTCAGAGGCTGCCGCATCTAAAGCAATATATATGTCTTTTCCTGGTTGAAAACCGGCCAGGTGAATCGCCTCCACTATCACTTCTAATGCCTCTTCGCTAGATTTTAATTGTGGAGCAAAGCCTCCCTCATCACCTACTGAAATATTGTAATCCTTTTTTATCAATACCTTTTTTAAAGATTGAAATGTTTCAGCAGCCCAGCGATAGTTTTCAGTGAAATTGGCTGCTCCCACAGGCACAATCATGAATTCCTGTAAATCTACACCACTATCGGCATGTTTGCCTCCATTTAAGATATTCATCAAAGGTACCGGCAATTCTTTGGCATTGATACCACCAATATAACGATATAGAGGCAGACAGAGATATTCAGCGGCTGCCTTTGCCACAGATAGAGAAACGCCCAGGATAGCATTAGCGCCTAATTTGTTTTTATCGGGAGTCCCGTCTAAATCAATCATTAGTTGATCAATATAGCACTGGTCCAGGGAATCTAATCCTACTAACTCTGGTGCAATTATTTCGTTAACATTATGTACTGCTTTTAATACTCCTTTTCCGTTATACCTCTTTTCATCTCCATCTCTCAGCTCAACAGCCTCATAGGTGCCGGTACTGGCACCTGAGGGAACCTGAGCTATCCCAACAAATCCGCTTTCCAAACAAGTTTCTACCTCAATGGTAGGATTTCCTCTGGAATCAAGAATTTCTCTGGCATAAATATCAATAATAGCGCTCATAAAATTACCCTCTTACATAAAATATTAAAAAAAGTTAATTTATTAAACAGATACTATTTTGCGAAGTTCATCCTAAATTTGTAAAAAGAAAAGTCCCGATACTAAAGTATACTATCAGGCTAACCACATCAACAATTGTAGTAATTAAAGGGCCGCTGGCTAAGGCCGGGTCTACCTTTAAATAAGTAAAAACCAGGGGCATTAGTGTTCCCATAGTAGCAGCCAGTATTACTGTGAAGCATAAAGATAGCCCAATGGTGATACCCATAACATAACTCTTTTGCCAGAAAAAGGCAATGATAGAGATAAGCAACCCTACTGTGGAGCCAATAAGAAAGCCCACTTTGGTTTCAGACCAGACATTTCTCCACAACTCATCTATGCGTAGTTGTCCAGTTGCTAACCCTCTTACCGTTATAGTAGAGGATTGGGTCCCTATATTTCCGCCCATATCCATAATAACAGGAATAAAAAATGCCAGTGCCAGGGTTAGCTCCAAAATACCGGAATGGAGTTCGATGATAGAGCCGGAAATAACTTCACCAGCCATACAGACCAGTAGCCAGGGCAATCTTGCCTTTGCTTTTTTGAAAGGGCTGGTCTTGATTAATTTATCATCATAAACCTCAATAGAACCTACCATCTTGTGGATATCTTCAGTTACTTCCTCTTCTAAGACATCAATGATATCATCAACAGTAATGATTCCAACCATCTTGCCCTGCTTATTAATAACCGGGATGGCCAGCAAATCATAATCAGCAATCACTCTTGCTGCCACCTCACGGTTTTCAGTATCTAAAACACTAATGACATCTTGTACCATGATTTCAGAAATTTTCTTATGAGGATCCGCCACAATCCAATCCCTGAGTGATAAAACCCCCACTAATTTATCTCTTTTGTCCAGCACATATACATAATAAATCATTTCAGCCTCCGGGCTCATTTCCCGGATATGCTGTATAGCCTCCTCTACAGTCAAATACTCAGAAAGTGAAACAAACTCATTATTCATAATACTGCCCGCGGTATTCTCCTCATACTTCATCAATACTTCAATTTCTTCCGCCTCTTCTTTGGGCAGCAGGTCTAATAATTCACGTGATTCCTCAGGAGCAATTTCACCTAACAGGTCAACAACATCATCGGTATCCATTCCCTTTAAAACTTCTGATGCTTCCTTTTTATCCATGGCATTGAGCAGATCAGATTGCAATTCAGTATTCAATTCAGAAATATATTCAGCTACCTTTTCCTGATCCTGGATAGATTTAAATATTTCTATAATCTGTTCATTTGAAAGACCTTCTGCTATCTCACTAAAATCATTGGGATGTATATCACCAACCAAGTTTTTTATTTCTTCTTCATTATGCGCACCCAGTAGTTGCTTTACTTTTTCTGTTATTTCTATTATCATCTTGTCTTCCATGTCTTTACCCCCTGAGGTAAGTTCAGAACTCACTCTCAAATTAAATTATTCAAGATTATAGCCGTCTAATCAAAATCAATCTTTTCTTCTTTTATTACCTGGTACAGTTGAGAAGCAGATGAAGCCGGGATGTTGCCATCAGGAATTCTTGAAATCTCTATTGCTAATATTTTATATCTGAATTGAATTTCAATTTTATCAGAAATTTTGACCAAATCCCCAGCCTTGGCAATTCTGCCATTTATTCTTACACAGTTGTTCTCACAGGCATATTTTGCTTCAGTTCTTCTTTTTATAACGCGGCTTATCTTTAAAAATTTATCTATTCTCAATATCTAATCTTTCTTTTTTAATTGAGGGAAGAGTATTACTTCTCTGATGGAATCTTTATTGGTCAGAAGCATTATCAGCCTGTCGATACCAACTCCCATCCCCCCGGCAGGCGGCATTCCATATTCCAATGCTTCAATATAGTCATAATCCACAAAATTTTGATTTATCTCTCCCTCACTCTTGCTTTCTGCCTGCTGCAGGAAGCGCACTTTCTGTTCCAGAGGATCGTTTAATTCAGTAAAAGCATTGGCTATTTCCATAGAATTTATAAATAGTTCAAAACGTTCCACCAGATGCGGATACCCTGGTTTCTGTTTAGAAAGAGGAGATACTTCTACAGGGTAATCTATAATAAATGTAGGCTGAATCAGAGTATGTTCAACCTTTTTTTCAAACAGTTCATTAATTACTTCACCCTTTGCTGCATCCTTAGGCAACTCCAGCTGGAATTGAGCAATTAAATCTCCTATCTCTTCATTCTTTATCTCATCCGGGTTGATACCGGTAACTGACTTAATTGCTTCATACATTGATATTCTTTTCCAGGGAGGAGTAAAATCGAGCATTTCACCCTGGTACTGGATTACCAGTGTTCCTCTGAGCTTTTTTAAAATATCACAGACCATCTCTTCGGCTATTTCCATCATAGTATGATAATCGGCATAGGCTTCATATAGTTCTAACATGGTAAATTCAGGATTATGCCTGGTTGATATCCCTTCATTACGAAAATTACGATTCAATTCATAAACTTTCTCTAAACCCCCGACTAACAATCTCTTTAAATAGAGTTCCGGGGCGATTTTTAAATAAAGGTCTTGATGTAAACTTAAATGATGAGTAACAAATGGGGTTGCAGTGGCTCCTCCGGGAATAGGCTGCAATACAGGTGTCTCCACCTCCAGGAAACCTTTATTATCCAGAAAATTTCTTATATATTTAACAATTTTACTTCTTTCAATGAACAATTCCTTTACCTCTTGATTTGCTATCAAATCAAGGTAACGTTTCCGATATCTGGTTTCAGTGTCAGTTAACCCATGCCACTTCTCTGGTAAAGTACGCAAGGTCTTGGTTAGTAAGGTAAATTTATTAGCCAATACAGTTAATTCACCAGTTTTGGTTTTAAATACTGTACCGGTAATTCCAATTATATCTCCTACCGAAATATCCTTAAATATTTCAAAGGAATCAGTTCCAATAAAATTTGATTTGATATACACCTGTATCTTCCCGGTCTGATCTTCCAGATCTGCAAAGGCTGCTTTGCCATGTTTTCTGAGAGCCATAATTCTTCCGGCAATTATTACATTTTCCTGGGAAGGTTCACCGGTGGCAATTTGATTAAATTTATCAATAACTTTTATAATTGCTTCTTTTCCAGGAAAACTTTGACCAAAGGGATCAATTCCCTCTCTTCTTAGTTCTTCAATCTCTTTAATTCTTTCTTCTCTAATTGATAAAATGCTTTTAGCTTCTTTGTTCTGTTCAAACAATGAATTTCACTCCTTCTATTTCTAACATTTATTCAAAGGTCTCTTTGAATAAATGTATTTAAATACGTTTTATTTTATATATTATGTATTTTTATCTTTGCATTTAACCATAAACCAATTTTATTTATAACCAATTCTTTCTCTTTACATTTTCCTAAATACAAAATACCAACGACCAACGACTATTATTCAATCTCATACTCTATAGCCCACACAAACGCCCTGGTCATTGCGATACATGTTGAAAACATGTCGTGGCAATCATATACACTATTACCCGCATCTTTGTCTTTGTGTTTTAACTAAAAACTATTAACCAAAAACTGTGAAACCTATTCTTTCATTTATTCCCACATGTTTTGACTAAAAACCAAAAACCATGAACTATAAACTATGAACCTCCCTCACTTATTCCCACAATGATTTTAACTATAAACCACTTTCATTTATACCCCAGTCTTTACCTGTGCATTTTTACCAAATACCATCTACTATCGACTAACGACCATCTACACCCACATTATTTATATTTGTATTATTCCAAAAACCAAAAACTATTAACTATAAACTATGAACCTCCCTCACTTATTCCCGCAATGATTTTAACTAAAAACTAAAAACCACAAACTATAAACTTTAATATTTACACTTATAAAATGCCCTATTTTACTGCTATATTTTATAATAGAAAGTTATAAAAAGTAAAGCCAATAAAGAGTGCTGTTAGTGTCAACAACTTGTGGGTATTTTTTCCTTACCTCATAATCTTTGGAAATTAAATTACAGTCAAAGTATCAGACTGTGATAGGTCATTTAATATTACAGATTTAAGACAGCAATAGAAATACATCTTAATAATTCT
>JAKQEP010000166.1 GCA_029556475.1 Candidatus Atribacteria bacterium | reverse complement strand
AATTGAGTTGCATATTCAATTTTAGTGCTTTTCCCGGAGCTGAAGAACATTGATTTACTGTGGTCTAAGAGAATGTAACTGCGTAGATTGGTTTCTTCTTCATAGCGTTTTACATAGTAGCGTTCTGTTTTTGCCAATATTTTCCAGTCCAGGTCTTTTAACGGTTCTCCAGGATTATATTGGCGGTGATCAGAAAATTCTGCACTGAAACCATGATAGGGGGATTTATGCAAGCCCACTAAAAAGCCCTCAACTATGCTTTTAGCAGTTAGCTGGAACTTATTCAGGCGAACTAATGCTTCTTCGGATAAAAGGGGCATCTTATTTCTTTTTAGGGTGATAGAGCAAGGCAAAAGGAACGATTACGGCATAAGCAATAACCAATAAAATTGGGGATATAGTAATTTCATTGAAGGACATAATTATGTAGCCAACAACTAATACAATTGCCGCTACCAGCAACAGGATAAAATTGGTGCGGTTTAAGTGCAGTTTGTTTTTTTCATCGTCTTTATTGTTCATCTGTGCTCCTTCGCTGCAGAAAGCAATGATTTTTCATTTAAGAACCATAGATAAAGAATTGCTTTGTTTGTCAACTGAACTTTCTTGTTCCAAGTAGGAGGAAAGAATTTGCCCATAGACCTGATTAGCAAGTTCTTGTCTGGTTTTCCCTTCCTGATAGGGTATAATTGTTAAAATATCTATTTGTGCCTCAAGGGAATGTCCTATAATTTTTAGATAATGAATAAGGAAAGGCATATCTCCATACCAGTAAATAAGGTCGCGATTTTTTTTATCTATCTTTTTACCATCTATTGCCTTATATTTAATACAAACTGGCAGTATAGGACATTTTGCTTCTATTGCCACTTGAAAAAGGGACCGGCGAAAGGGCTGAACTGTTATGCCATTGGTGCTTGTTCCTTCAGGGAAAAGAACAACTTTAAAGCCCTGATGAATAGCAGAAGCAAATTTCTCAATTTCAGTAGGCAAGGATATATATTTTTTTCGGTTTGTATACAGGCAGCCACCGCTTTTGGTTATTCTACCCAAAAAGGGATTCTTTCTCATTTCCACAGAGGTTATAAAGACAAATTTCTCAACTGCAGAGAGCAATATAATATCAAGGTAAGTTGTATGATTGGAAACAGCCAGATAAGGAATATCCTGCAATTTTTGTAAATTTTCGGAGTTATTTAGGGTTAATTTAATGTTAAGAGCACGAATAAAGCGTTTGCTGATGCGAGTGTTATTTTTCAATAGCCGTTTTCTGCGTAATACGGGATCAGCACTAAAAATCCTAATTATGGCAGAAACAAGGAAAAATTCACTTATCAGATAAATGTGCCAGAGAATACACTTTATTTTGCGTAATATCATAGTTTATAAAGGTGTTAAGTTATGATTTTTTCCCCAGCAAAATGATTAACTCTCTGCATCCAGCTAATTTTCTGGAAAGATGATGTAATCATTTTTTGCCGTTTCGTCTTTGTTAATCCTTTTTTCATACCTGCTTTTCTCTACCTATAACAAATTTTTAATAATTCTTTAACAGAGCTAAGATAGTGTTAAAGAGTCATAAACTAATCTATTAAGAAACAGATAATTACATATCTAATATTCTTATGTTCAGGTTTCTATTACTTCCTTACAAAAGAATAAACACTATCTCATTCTTGCATAGGTAGAATGTACTTTGCCATTGCTGTGAAAGCAGGTATGACAGAAGACTTTTCCTTTAGGAAATAATATTACTATCTATCTCTTTAACCTTCTCACCATCTCGCCCTCTTTACTTGAAGATCAACATTTTTTTGGTGATGTTCTTTTCTGGGGTAACAATTCTATAATAGTATACACCGCTGGAGCAATACCTGCCGTTATTATCTTTGCCATTCCAAGTAAATTGATAGTTACCGCTTTTCAGTTCTGACCCGATTAAATCTTTCACTTTTTGTCCTTTAATATTGTAGATGGCAATAGAAATCGGTGCTGATTT
>JAKQEP010000055.1 GCA_029556475.1 Candidatus Atribacteria bacterium | reverse complement strand
CTTTGACCATCAAGAAAGGCTGGGTCTTAATCGCAGTATAGGTTATACCCTATGAGAAGCTTTAGACTTATTCAGCCTTCTTATTCGGTACCTGATATTTTATTATTATTCTAATAAATTAACTTACTTAAGTCTAATGGAGATAAGTTCTTAATTGATGGTATATTTCAGTTTGTAGGTCAGGTATTTTTAAGGGGAATAATGATGGTGGTAGTACCCCTGGTCTTTGTTTCCCTGGCAAATGGTGCAGCCAGTATGGGAGATGTCAGGAAACTGGGAAAAGTTGGTATTAAAACAATCGTATTCTTCTTAATAAGTACAGCCATAGCTATTGTAATCGGTCTTACCATGGCATTCCTTATCAATCCGGGCATTGGGTTGGATATGGGTGCCATAGGTGCGGTGGAATATACGGCAAGAGCAGGGAAACCAATAGCAGAAGTTCTCTATGAGATGGTACCCAGAAATCCGATTCAGGCACTGGCAGAAGGGAATATGCTTCAGATTATCGTATTTGCTATCGTAGTTGGTATTGCTCTGACCCTGATAGGTGAAAAGGGTAAAAAGGTTCTGGAATTATTGGAACAATTGAATGAATTAGTTATGAAATTAGTTGGAATCGTTATGTCTCTAGCTCCCCTGGGAGTGTTCTGTCTGGTAGCCAGAACCTTCGGGCAGATTGGGATTTCGGTTATAGTTCCATTGGGGAAAAGTGTTATCGCGGTATACATAGCTTTAGCTATTCAGTTAATCGTCGTATATGGTATAATGCTGAAAGGATTTGCCGGGTTGTCACTGACCAGATATATCAAGAAACTTTCACCGGCAATGGCAATTGCCTTCTCCACTTGTAGTAGTGCGGCGGCATTGCCGGCGAATATGGATTTGACCATAAACAGAATAGGTGCTTCTAAAGATATATCCTCATTCG
The DNA here is from genome assembly GCA_029556475.1 of Candidatus Atribacteria bacterium. Classification (GTDB taxonomy): domain Bacteria; phylum Atribacterota; class Phoenicimicrobiia; order Phoenicimicrobiales; family Stramentimicrobiaceae; genus Stramentimicrobium. Next base: position 18,349 of record JAKQEP010000055.1, on the reverse strand, counting down.
TTCTTCCCCTGGGTAATACAGTAAACATGAATGGTACTGCCATATATCAGGGGGTAGCAGCGGTATTTATTGCTCAGGCCTATGGAATTCCAGTAACTCCCACCATGGCACTTATGATAGTACTATCAGCTACACTCGCCTCCATCGGTACCGCAGGAGTGGCAGGTGCCGGTGCAATAATGCTCTCAATGGTTTTACATACCGTAGGACTTCCCATTGAGGGTGTGGGGTTAATATTTGGTATAGACAGAATATACGATATGGGCAGAACTGCTATGAATATCACAGGAGACTCTGTGGTAGCTGCCATAATCTCCAAACAGGAAAAAGAATTTGACGAAAAAATCTGGAATACCGATTTTGCCAAAGACGAGTAGTTTAATATTAATATTTTTTAAAAATTATAGAGAGAGGGGCTTCTGCCCCTCTTTTTTCTCCCCCTCTTCCACCCCCACATCTATATTTGAATTTGCATTTCCACCAAAAACTATAAACTATTAACTAAAAACCTCCCTCATTTATGCTTACAATGTATTAACTAAAAACCTTATGCAAGCGATTGTTTTCCAAGAAAATGTCTAAAATCCTTTAAAATAGGGAATAATAAATATATAATCATTCAATGCCATACTCAAATTACTCATAGGAGAGCTAAATGTACTGGTATATAGAAGCACTAAAAAAATATGCTGTCTTTACCGGCAGAGCAAGAAGAAAAGAATACTGGATGTTCTATTTGATGAACATTATTATTGCAGTAATAATAGGTGCTTTAGAGGGTATGCTTAGATTGCCGGGATTGATAGGAAAAATCTATCCCTATACCATGGCTCTCCCCACTATCTCGGTTTCAGTCAGGCGGCTTCATGATACTGATAGAAGTGGTTGGTGCTTTCTTCTCAATTTAATTCCAGTGCTCGGTTCAATATTTTTCTTTTTATTTACCATTGAAGATAGCACTCCCGGGGAAAATAAATATGGTCCAAATCCAAAAGAAGAGGGGTTCGAAATTCCCCAGGTAACACCTGCCGATATGAAGAAATGTCCACAATGTGGAGAATTGGTAACTAGAGAAGCACGTGTCTGCCATCATTGTAATTATGAATTTTTCCAGGTTCCCAAAACAATAGAAGAAGAAATAGAAGAATTTGATAAACAACAAAAACAAAAATCTCCCCACTATTCTAATGATGAAATAATTTAGAAATACATTCCTCTTTGCAGTCTACTTCTGGTAGATGTGGCATTATCGTACAGTTATGTATCAAATATTTTTATCTTTGGTTTGCTAAAGTGTTTTTCTGGAAAGCAATAGAATAGCATTATTTGCAAATATTTAAAAAATGGAATTCCTAATTTTATTTTGGTATGATAGAAACTATAAGGAAACAAGTGTAACAATACCTATTACATATGACAAAAATAAATAAAAAATGAATAAAACTGTACTGTAAAGGTTAAAAATAAAAAAGCTTCAAACATGGCTAAAATCAAAGACTTACCAAAACACAAAAGACCAAGAGAAAAATTGTCTGAAAGAGGGGCGGAAAATCTCACTGATGCCGAACTTCTGGCAATTCTAATACGTACCGGACGTGCCGGTAAAAGTGCATTGGATATTGCCAAAGAGACCTTAAAGAAATATCCGCTGACCAGGCTGTTATCAGTCACTCAGGATGAATTGCATAGTATCGGGGGATTAGAAGGAACAAAATCGATAACCATTCAGGCAGCGCTGGAGCTTGGAAGGAGGGCATCAGCTATTTTTGATGATTCTCTACCCTTTATAGACTCTGTAAATGCTGCACTTACCCAGCTTCATGATATACGCACCAAACAGAAAGAATATTTTGTAGTCTTATATTTAAATGCCAGAAAGCAGTTGATAAGAAAAGAGACCATCTCTATCGGGACTCTCACCGAAACACTAGTACATCCCCGGGAAGTCTTCAAGCCGGCAATAGGCTGTTTAGCCAGCTCGATTATTTTAGCACATAATCATCCTGACAATAGTATCGATATTTCAGAGGCAGATAGGAAAATAACAGAAAAGTTAATTCAATCTGGAGTTATTTTGGATATAGAAGTTATTGATCATATCATAGTGACTAACAATAATTATATCAGCTTTAAAGAGCAAGACCTGTTATTTTAAACTTTTTAAAAATGTAATGGTCAATAAATAATTATATTTTTTAACAATTTAAATATATATTTCAAAAATCAAAAATATAAAGAATTAGCTAATTAACTAACCAACCAATTAACCAATTAACTAACAACAAAATCAAACTAAAATATTGAGGTAAGCCAGTACCAATAACGATAACCGAAAAACGGAAGGGGAACTAAGCTATGGCACAACTGGAAAATATTGAAGCGATTGAGAAAAGACTCTGGAATGCAGCAGACACCCTGCGGGCAAATTCAAATTATGCCAGTAATGAATATTTTATGCCGGTAATGGGTTTAATCTTTCTACGCCATGCCTATAGCCGATATCTGGCGGTAAAAGATGAGATTGAGGCAGGACTTCCCACCCGTGGCGGTGTAAAAAGGGCGCTTAGCAAAGAAGATTTCAGTAAAAAATCAGCCATATATTTAGCACCACATGCCCAGTTTGACTATTTAGTCAGTCTTACCGATAGTGATGACCGTGCCAAAGCCCTTATCGATGCAATGGAATCTATTGAAAGCGATTATGAAACCCTTCGAGGTGTTCTTCCTAAACAGGAATATCGGGAGTTGGATAATGAAATAATTGCCCAATTACTACGAACGCTAAACCCGGAAGAATTAAAGAAAGTTTCTGGTGATGTCTTTGGCAGAATCTATGAGTATTTTTTAACCCAGTTTGCCGACCAGAAAGCCCATGACGGAGGTGAATTCTTTACCCCGGTTTCTCTAGTATCTCTTATAGCCAATGTATTGGAGCCCAAAAGAGGTTCCATCTTAGACCCTGCCTGCGGTAGTGGAGGCATGTTTGTGCAGAGTGCCCGTTTTGTGGAAAGGATTCATGAAAACCCTACTGATAATTTAAACTTCTTCGGACTGGAAAAGAATGCCACCACCATCAACCTGGCAAAGATGAATCTGGCAGTACACGGTCTGGTGGGTGATATCAAAAAGGCAATAACTTACTATGAAGACCCTCACGAAATGTTACATAAAGCGGATTTTGTAATGGCAAATCCGCCCTTCAATGTTGATGAAATAGATGCAGACAAAATAAAGAATGACCCTCGTTTGCCTTTTGGTCTACCCGGTGTAAATAAAAAAGGCAAAGTGTCCAATGGAAACTATGTCTGGATTAGTTATTTCTATAGTTATCTGAATGAGAAAGGACGTGCCGGGTTTGTAATGTCTTCTCAGGCTTCCAGTGCTGGGGGTGTTGAGGCGAAAGTTCGCCGAAAACTAATTGAAACCGGTCATGTGGATATCATGATTGCTATCCGTTCCAATTTCTTTTATACCCGTAGTGTTCCTTGTGAACTCTGGTTTTTTGACAAAAATAAACCAGAAAGCCTGCAGGGTAAGATACTGATGATCGATGCCCGAGAAATATACCGCAAGGTTACCCGCCGTATCTTTGATTTTAGCCCTGAACAAGAGCAGAATATTCTCTCTATCATCTGGCTGTACAGAGATCAGGAAGAACGCTTCCATCGATTAGTCACCGACTATATATCAAAAACACTCGGGGAAGCAGAAAAGAGCCTAACCCTTATTCAGGAATACCAAAAATCCTTCACCCGTTTATATAAAAATATAGAATCTTTTTTGAAGACTATGCCTGCAAACGAAAAGATTAGTGAAATAACAGATGAATTGAATAAATATCGGGAAGCGTATCAGCAAGATTCTGTACTATTTACGGAATTAATAAAAGAGAAGAGTGATTGGTAGAAAAAACAGGTTCAAGAGAATTTAAAACTCAGCGTAGCTCTTGAGGAACTAAATATTTTTTCGGAAGAGAACAAGAAGCTGATTAAAGAGGCAGAGATGCTCTATCGGTTGCTCTACCGCCTTATCGATGATTGCCAGAGCAAACTCAGTGCTAAAAATAGCAGCCAATGGAATATAAAAGAGATACAGAATCTTAGAAAAGAGGTTGAAGAAGCACGTGATGATCTGGTCAATCAATTAAAAGAAATCCGCTATTTTCATCATCAGGCAGAATGGCTCATAGAGAGATTTTCCGATGGCAAATACCGTGATGTTGAAGGATTGGTAAAACTGGTAGACAGAGAAGAACTGAAGGAAAATGATTGGAGCCTGACCCCCGGCAGATATGTAGGAGTAGCCCCAGAGGAAGAAGACCCGGATTTTGATTTTTCAGAGACGATGCATAATATTCATAAAGAATTAGAAGAGCTAAATACTCAGGAAAATGAATTAGCTGAAAAGATTAATGAGAATTTCAGGAAATTGGGAATATGAATAAACAATATCCAAGTATAAAATTTGGAGATTTTGTTGAGATACAACCAATAGTGAAAATTAACAAAAACACTAAATACAGTTTTGTCCCTATGGAGTCAATTATACCTGGTATGAAATACGTTTATCCATCAGATGAAAAAAAATATTATGGGTCAGGGGTAAAATTTAAAAATGATGATATTATTTTTGCTAGAATAACGCCTTGTTTAGAACATGGAAAAATTGCAATTGCACGGGGACTTAAAAAAGGTAAAGGATTTGGTTCAACAGAATATTATATTTTTAGAGCAAAGCAAAATATTTCAGATAAAGATTATGTTTATTATCTATCAATTTCACCTATAATTAAAGAAAATGCAATTGTAAGCATGGTTGGTGCTTCTGGCAGGCAAAGGGCACAAAAAGATGTAATCGGAAAAATAATTATTAAGCCCCCAAATTATTCAACACAACAAAAAATTTCCTCAATACTATCGAACTATGACAATCTTATTGATAACAACCAAAGGCGGATTGAGCTTTTAGAGGAGGCAGCACGGCTTCTTTATAGAGAATGGTTTGTCTATTTTCGTTTTCCCGGCCATGAAAATGAAAAATTTACCGATGGCCTTCCCGAAGGCTGGAAGAAAGAAAAGTTAAATAAACATATTATATTCAAAAGAGGCATCGAGCCTGGAACTGAGAATTATTTAGAAAATAAAGAACCATTTACTCAGCCTTTTTTCAGAGTTAGTGATTTAGTTAGCAGAAATCCAGAGATATTTGTTGATGAATTGTACATTAAAGATGCTTTGTTAGAGAAAAAAGATATTGTTGTTTCTTTAGATGGTTCTGTAGGTATTGTAAGCATGGGACTAAAAGGTAGCTATTCTTCCGGTATTAGAAAACTTATAATAAAGGGAGATAGAGTGAATAGATCTTTTCTTTATTGTTTAATGAAATCTCATTATATTCAAGGTGTCATAAGGGCTTATTCAAAAGGTACAACTATTCAACATGCAGGAGAATCAATAAAATATATGCAACCAGTGTTGCCGTCAAAAGAGTTAATGGACAAATTTGGTGATATTTTTGAACCTGTAATTGATGAAATACTTGTACTGTTGGATCAAAACCAAAAATTAGCCCAAGCTCGTGACCTACTGTTGCCCCGTTTGATGAGTGGTAAAATCGATGTCTCAAAAATTGATAAGGAAAAAGTCCTTATGTATGATAATTAAGAAAATATTTTAGATTTTTCAAATAATAATAAGGTAGAGAAATAGAAAGGGAAAATGAAAAAAATTCCAGATAATCAGATTACTTTTTACCAATCTTTTGATGGCAAAGTAAATATTGAAGTAATGTTCGCTGAAGAAAATATCTGGCTTAGCCAGAAGAGAATGGCCGAACTCTTTGATACTACACCTCAAAATATAACAATGCATCTTAAGAAAATATATAAAATAGGTGAAATTGAAAAAAGTTCAACTTGTAAGTATTTCTTACAAGTTCAAAAAGAGGGAGAAAGAGAAGTTCAAAGAAAAACTTATTTCTATTCCTTAGAGGCAATCATATCAGTAGGTTATAGGGTAAATTCAGAAAGGGGTATTGAATTTAGGCAATGGGCTACAGATATTCTCAAGAATTATATCCATAAAGGTTATGCCTTGGATAGCGATAGATTTAAATATGGTTCTCGATTTAGTACTAGATATTTTGACGACCTTTATGAAGAGATCAGAGAAATCAGAGCTAGTGAGCGTGTGATTTATCAAAAAATAACCGATATTTATGCTACAGCGATAGATTATTCTCCCAAAGCATATGAAAGCAAAAAATTTTTTGCAACAGTTCAAAATAAATTACATTTTGCCATTACCGGTAAAACAGCAGCAGAAATTATACTTGAGCGGGTAGATATCAATAAAGAAAAGATGGGATTGACTTCCTGGAGAAGGTCTCCTGATGGGAAAATAATGCCCAGCGATGTGGTTATTGCGAAAAACTATTTGAATAAAAATGAACTAAAAGAGCTTAACAGGATTGTTAACATGTATTTAGATTATGCAGAATTACAAGCAGCCAGAAGAAGAGCAATGACAATGAAAGATTGGACAGAGAAAATTGATGCTTTTTTAAGGTTTAATGAGCAGGAAATATTAACTAATACAGGAAAGGTAAGTCATGAAGTGGCTGAAGCTTTAGCTTTGGAAGTTTATGGCAATTTCCGAATTATTCAGGATAAAAAATATATTTCTGATTTTGACCGGGAAGTAAAGAAATTATTAGAATCCAAAAAGAAGGAATAATAAATTGGTCGCTTATAATGAGGATACCTTAGTACAACAGACCACCGTAGATTATCTGCAGAAACAGCTTGGCTGGGAAAATGTTTACGCTTACAATGTAGAAACATTTGGTCCCGCTGGATTATTAGGTAGAAACTCTGATAGAGAAGTTGTGCTGACTCGATATCTGAGGCAGGCACTGGAAAGGCTTAATCCTGATCTGCCTGAAACAGCTTATCAGGATGCTATCAGGCAGATTACTAATTATTCTCACAGTCAGTCTTTGTTGGATAATAATATAGAAAAGTATAAGCAGTTTAAAGAAGGAGTGCTGGTAACTTTTCGAGACTCTAGTGGAAAAGTAAAAAAAGAACGACTTCGCATATTTGATTTTAACCCGGACACCTCTGTGAACAATAATCATTTTTTAACTGTTCGTGAATTTTGGGTTCAAGGAGATCTATATCGAAGACGTATAGACATTGTAGGGTTTGTTAATGGAATTCCACTTTTGTTTATAGAGTGTAAGAATATCTATAAAGACTTGCTACAGGCTTACAAGAAAAATCTCTCTGATTATAAAGATACAATCCCTCATTTTTTTCACCACAATGCTATTATCATGCTGGCAAACGGACATGAAGCAAAAATAGGCTCAATCACTGCTGGATATGAACATTTTCATCAGTGGAAGCGTTTAGCAGAATCTGAACCTGGAATTGTTGATATGGAAACTCTTCTTAAAGGTATTTGTGATAAGAAAAACTTCATAGATATTTTTGAAAATTTTATTTTATATGATGATAGTACCGGTAAAAAAAGAAAAATCATTTGTAAAAACCACCAATTTCTTGGAGTCAATCAGATTATCAAATCATTACAAGACCCCAATAGACCGAAAGGCAAGTTGGGTGTATTCTGGCATACTCAGGGCGCTGGAAAAAGCTATTCCATGGTCTTTTTTACTACTAAAGTTCATCGTAAAATTGGTGGGAATTATACTTTTTTAATTTGCACTGATCGGGACGATCTGGACACACAGATTTACAAGACTTATGCTGGCTGTGGCGTGGTGGATAATGATAAAACTCCATGCAGACCGGTAAGTGGAGAACATCTTGCACGGTTAATGGGACAGCAAAAATCATATGTGTTTACCACTATTCAAAAATTTAATCAAGATGTTGACCGCAGCAGGGGATACACCAAGCGAGATGACATTATTGTCCTTTCTGATGAGGCACATCGTACTCAATACGGCTCTCTTGCTTTAAATATGAGAAATGCGCTTCCCAATGCCGATTTTATTGGATTTACCGGAACTCCATTATTTAAAGAAGATGAAATTACTGCACAGGTTTTTGGTGATTATATTTCTACTTATGATTTTCAAAGGGCAGTAGAAGATAAATCTACAGTACCACTTTATTATGATTCTCGGGGAGAAACTCTAGGAGTGTCGACAGATGATATCAATGAACGTCTGGCAGCAAGACTGGAGGCAGTGGATATTGAAGATATCAATATGAGAGAGCGTTTAGAAAAAGAGTTGAAACGGGATTACCATATAATTACTGCTCAGAAACGATTAAATCAGATTGCAAAGGATTTTGTAGAGCATTACAGCACATCCTGGGAGACTGGTAAGGCAATGTTTGTCTGCATTGATAAGATTACCTGTGTAAAAATGTATGAATTGATAAAACAATACTGGGTCCAAAAAGAAGAGGAGATTGAAGAAGCCTGGAAATTGGCGGCGGGAGAAGAGAAGGATATTCTTTGTAACAAATTGATATGGATGAAGACAACTGAGATGGCAGTAGTTGTGAGTGAAGAACAGGGGGAAGTGGATAAGTTTAAAAAATGGGGCTATGATATTAAACCACACCGTAAGCTGATCAAAAACGGTTTCGAATTATCTGACGGAAAAAGGATTAGTGTTGATTCTGCTTTTAAAAAAGCCAAACATCCTTTTCGAATTGTCATTGTATGTGCAATGTGGCTGACTGGATTTGACGTTCCCAGCCTGGCTAATCTTTATCTCGATAAACCTCTTAAAGCCCATACTTTGATGCAGGCGATTGCTCGGGCAAATAGAGTTTATAAGAATAAAAACAATGGTTTAATCATAGAGTATTGTGGCATTTTGAAAAATCTGAGAAAGGCTCTGGCAATATTTACCGGAACAAAGGATGGTGGTAGACTTGAAGGAGGCTTTGGACCGGATGAGGTTGACCCCACACGGAGAAAAGAAGAGCTGCTGGAAGATCTAGATCAGGCAATAGGTTTTGTGAATAACTTTTTGCTTGATAGAAATTTTGATATTGATACTATTATTAATTTTCAAGGTTTTGAAAGAAACAAGGCCATCATCAATGCCAAAGAAGTGATTAATGAAAATGATGAAACCAGAAAAGAATTTGAGGTTATGTGCCGGCAAGTTTTTATAAAATTTAAAGCTTGTTTGACAATACCCGGGGTTGATGATTATAAAAAGTATTATAGCGCTATCAATATTATCTATCAGAGCTTGCAGGAAGATAGGGATGCAGCTGATATAAGTGACATTATAAAACAATTGCATGAAGTGGTAGATGAAGCAGTAGATATTGCACCGGGCAAGGTAACAACTCCAGGCAAACCATATGATATAAGCAAAATAGATTTTAAACGTCTGAAAGAAGAATTTTCTAAATCCACAAAAAAGAATACAACTATTCAAAGTTTAAAAACTATAATTGAGAAAAGACTGGAACTGCTTATACAGAAAAACCCACTCAGAACTAATTTTCAAGAACACTACGAAAAAATCATTGCTGAGTATAACAAAGAAAAAGGCCGACAGACTATTGAAGCCATATTTGAAGAATTGATTAATTTCATACAGACATTAGACAAAGAAGAAAGCAGGGCTATTCGTGAAGAGTTGGATGAAGAGACTCTGGCAATTTATGATCTTTTAGCAAAACCAGATTTAACACCTCAGGAAATAAGAAAAATTAAAAATGTTGCCAAAAACCTTTTGAAAAAATTAAAGGACAAACTGGAAAAATTATATCAATGGCGAGACCGGGAGCCAATGAGGGATGAGATAAAGATATTGATAAGTGATTTCCTCTGGAGTGATAAAACAGGTCTACCAGTTGAATGTTATTCAGAAACAGATGTAAAAAAGAAAGCAGAAGAAGTCTTCTCTCACATATTCAGAGCATACCCCACTATCTCATCTCCTTATACCAGCGTGCCAGTTAAAACCAATAATAGTCTTATGTGGATATTATAATACTTAATTATAAAGATGTTAGGGGACGGACCTTTGACATCATTTGAACAAGAGTTTATTCCATAGGACAGGCAAATATTGAAGTATTACCTTAGTTTCCAAGAATAAGAAACTACACTTTTTGATATTTTTCCAAAAAATCATTTCTTTTTATTCCAGATTGTCTGCAAATAACCCTCAATGTTGAGCCTTTTATAGTATCATGGTTTGGCATAGTCAATGGAATTTTAGTTCCTTCCGGATTTTCTCTTATCATAGAAATATGTGTACCAATTCTGACAATGGTAAAACCCAGGCTTTCCAATGTTTTTATGACCTTTTGCTTTGGGGCATCTTTGGGGAACTTCATCACATTATTACTTCTGCAATAAAAGTTTCTAATATCTCGTCATTATCGAATATATCTTTGCCGAAAGTATCTATATGAAATCTAATAGCAGATTTTACATCTGAAAGTGCCTCTTCGTAAGTACTGCCTTCACCAATGACAACACCTTTTAATCCTAGAGGATAGGCAACATACCCTTCAGGGTGTTTTTCAACAATTATTTTTAATTGTTGCATTTAAATTAGCTCCTTTTTCAATTGATTAATGTAACATAATACAGATTCATTTATTTTAAGTAGGAATAAAATAATTTAGTATCTATATTTTAACACCTAAGACTGTTTTATACAAAAATATCAATCTATTAGGATTCAAGCTTCTAACATCATTTGACCAAAGGTTTTTACATTATAAAATGTATTGCCAATAGAATGGATAGGATATATTTGATGTTGAAATTATCGATTATCACAGGGGGTGATTAATGATAGATAATAAGAATATAGACCCACTAAGACAAAGAAGAATATAATTTTTCAGTGGGTATAAATGAATGAGATTGCCACACACTGCTTTCGCAGTGTTCGCAATGACAAAAAAGGTGGATAAATAGTGTTGAGGGACGGACCTTTAACACCATTTAAATACAATTTCGATTGACAAAGTAGCCAAATTAATAATATAATGTAACTAAATTATAGTTGCAATTTTAAATGAAAGAGATTAGATGACTCAAAAAGAGAAGTTGATCAAACGGCTAAGTTCAATACCAAGAGATTTTAACATCAATGAGTTAAATAAACTAATGCAATCATTAGGTTATAAAGAATACAAAAAAGGTAAATCAGCAGGTTCCAGAATTGCCTTTTACCATCCAGAGACGAAACTGATAGTTAATTTACATAGACCACATCCTGGTAATGAATTAAAGGTATATCAAATAAAAGAGATAATTAAATTCTTAAAAAAACAGGTGATATAGATTGAAAAACATAATGGAATATAAAGGTTATTATGCCAAAATCGAATATAGCAGTGAAGACAATACCTTCTTTGGTTCCATTATAGAGATTGATGATAGTATTACCTTTGAAGGCAACAGTGTAACAGAGCTCAAAAATGCCTTTCAAGAAGCTGTAGATGATTATCTGGCAATGTGTCAAAGAATAGGCAAAGAACCACAAAAGTTCTATAAAGGGAGCTTCAATGTTAGAATAGACCCTGAAATCCATAGACAGGCTATTCTATTAGCAAAATCCAAGAAGATGTCTTTGAATAAATTTGTAGAGCAAGCAATTAGTGACCGTATTAAAACCAGCAAATAAAACCAGGTTTATGTCTATAGCAATCAGTTTTGTGTAATCACACATTTTACTTTCCATGGCCACATAATTCTCGATTATTGTTAACGAGAAGAAGAGAGTGCCTTATTATGAGATTTTATCTGTTTTCTAAAATTAGATTTGAAATTACCGAACCAATCACTCTGATTGAATGCTATTGCTATCAGAGTGATTTTTATTCTAAATATGATGTAATAGAGAATAGCACCATTGGAGATGTGAATAAGATTGGTGTAAGATTAGAGTATTTGATATCATCTGGTGGTCATATTTAAAGGCAGAAAGATTGAAAGCGAATAGAAGAATAAACTGGGCCTCTATTTTCTTGAAATAAACCTCTTCAAGAAAATCCTTGAACATCCTCAAAGTTAATTTTAAGGTTGGTTAAGCAATTTATAAATAGTTGCCACAATGGGAACCCCCAGCAGGATTCCTAAAATCCCCATTAATCCTGAACCTATAATAATGGCAGCAAATACCCATATTCCAGGCAGGCCGATAGAATCACCAACTATTTTAGGATAAATAACACTGCTTTCAATTTGCTGTAAGATAATAATAAATACTAAGAAAAGTACCGCGCTTACCCAGTCAACAACTATAATTAGGAGTACCCCAAAAGTCGCTCCGATATAAGATCCCACCATTGGGATAATAGAGGATAATCCAACAACAGTGCCAATAGTAGTCGGGTAGGGGAGTCTCAAAATTGCCATACCTAAAGTGCATAGGGTGCCTAGTATAACAGCTTCTTTAAATTGTCCCAGGAAAAAATTAGAAAATGTATCATTAGCTATTCCCATAATTTTATCTAATTGATTTTTCCTCTTGCTGCTTAAATAAATATTGCTTAATTTTTGATAATTGTTCTTCAGTGTGCTCTTAAAAAGTAAAATATAGATACTGAATACTATGGCCAATATTATTTCAATTATTTTACCAAAAACATTTCCTATAAAAGAGACTGAGCCAAACGCCCAATTGTTCAAAATTTCTAAACACTTTTTTAAAGCAGTTTCAACGTTTATGTCCAATTCTTTTATTTTCTGTTCGAAGAACGGATATTTTTCAGAATGACTCATAATCCATTTTACTGACTTTTCATATATTACTGGCAATTGTATTGATAGTAAGTGGAGAAACTGACTAATTTGTGGAATAAGGATGTATAGGAACACAAATAATACTAATAAAACTGTTAATACAGATAAGATAATACAAACAGCTCTGCGATTCTTTACAATAAACGGATTCTGGCTGTTTGGGAAAAAAATTCTCTCATACCTGGATACAATTATATTTAATATAAAAGCTATCCCTGCACCAAGAAATAAAGGAGATACTATTCCCCACAGGTATTTTATAAGGTTAATGAAATGGCTGAAATTTAGTATTATTAAGAGGATTACAGCTATTTGGATAATCAACCTGGTAGTTATTCTGGAGGCACCATTATTTTCATTTGGTGACATTAAAAATCCTTCCAATGGATGAGTATATTATTTGTATAAATATTAACATTTTCACAGATAGTAGTCTATAAAAGAATCAGTCGATAGTATAAATAACATAAAATATTTACAGGGTAGACTATATGTGCTAGCGATTGAAAGGTTGGGAAGCCGGCTTCGAGTTTTTCGTTGGCCTTTACCATACTGCTTCTACCGGAAGTAGCAAAGTTTCATCATAGAAAAAGAATTAGCCTCTGGTCTTGAATAATCATTTTTAGAGTGTTATATTAATTTTATAGCTATCTATTGCAGATTCGATTCTCCAAAGCACTTTATCATATTACTGCACAGGGAAACATAAAACAAGATATCTCTTTTAATAGAGATGTTCTTATAGAGTTGTTAGTTATTATTTAGAATAATTGCCAACTGTTTCCATATTATCTCGCATACATATAACTCCCCTCTTAATAGTCATTACTGCCTGCATATAAAGACTCCTAAGATAAGCCTGCTCTAAGGGAGTAGACTGTGCTACAGATTAACGCCCGGTTTTTCAGAAGAAAATGACAAGGGGTAGAGAATCTCTTGTAAGATATCTTGTAAGATAGAGGTTTAAGTATATTTTATTAGATAAGGAGACACAGCTACCAGTTCTGTTTTATTGATACCAGGATTAACACTTTTAAATATGGCTTAGTGAGATGATGTCCGTAAATACTTTAACACGATAAGCAAAATACTCAATAAAAAATTAGAAGATGAAGAAAACTAATAGCTGAAAGCTGAGTCTCTTTTTTTTGTAAACACATTTGGCACCAATGGTACCAAATAAAATGCTAAAAATGACCAGCACAGTTTATGTGATTTATTATATTTTTAAAAGAGGAGAATTTTATGAAAGGAAAATTTAAAATTAGAGAGGATTTTGTCTACAAGATGCCGGTCCATTTTGGCGGTTCAGAATTTTACCCGGTAAGAACAGTATACGGGGATAACACGGGAATAGTCATACAATATGAGACTGCGCAGGAAGCGTTGCTACAGTATATCCCTGAGGTATTTGAGCTCATTGAACCTGTTATTACTTTGCAATATAACAACTGTCGGGATGTGGATTGGATGGCAGGTGGAGAGTATCGGCTGATTCAGTTAACCGCCCCGGTGAAATATACCGGTAATTCTGAAGGACTGACCGGTGATTATGCGCTGGTGGTCTGGGAAAATTTGACCTGTCCTATTGTGGGAGGACGGGAAGAGGATGGTGTACCTAAAATATTTGCCGATATATCCTCTGAACGTCATTACGGCGATTACTGGTTTACCTCAGCAAGCTATGAAAGTAATACCTTCTTAAAACTTGGTTTTACCAGGAAGGAAGAGCTTGCACAGAGTGCTATTGACCGGAAAAATGAAGACCCCAAAATCAATCTGTTTGGCTGGCGATATCTTCCTAATCTGGGCAAAGGTGGTACATCACTGAGCCATGCGACACTCTACCCCCAGGAGGTAGTTGTTAAGAAGATGTGGGCAGGAGAAGGAACTCTTGAGTGGAACATACTTAAACCAGAGGAACATCCCCTGCAGGCACATATCATTAGAGCACTGGCAGAGTTGCCCATAGTAAAGTATACCGGTGGAAACATGATAAAAGCTACTGCCCGGCTCAATGTTGGAGATTCAAGAGCATTATAAATAAACGTTAATTATTTTATTAAGTCTTTATTTTAAAAAAGGAGAATAATATGACAGACTATTTTAAAGATAAAGTGGCAGTGGTAACAGGAGCTGCCTCAGGAATAGGTCTGGGATTAAGCGAGCATTTACTTAAGCGAGGAGCAAAAGCAGTATTTATGGGTGATTTTAATAAGGAGAATCTGGATAAAGAAGCCAGTCGTTTAAATGCTGAATTTCCCGGTAAGGTGCATCCGCTTTTGACTGATGTTACCAAGCTTGAACAGGTGGAAGAACTCATTAAACAGGCCAAAATGTTGGGAGGACATCTTGATTTTGTCTTCAACAATGCCGGTATGGGTATGACCTTGCCTACCGAGCAGATAACCTTTGATATATGGAAAATGCTCATTGACCTCAATTTATGGGGAGTTATCTATGGTACCTATAGCGCTATTCCAATTATGAGAGAACAGGGTTTTGGACATATTATTAACACTGCCTCAATAGCAGGATGTGTCCCCATTCCCTACCAGGCAGTATATGCTACCACAAAGAGTGCAGTTATATCTATGACCGAAAGCCTGCAATATGAATTAGAGGTAGAAGGTTTACAATTCAGTGTATTCTGTCCCGGTAATGTCATCACTTCAATATTCGGTAGTATGACTCCACCGCCTGATGCTATCACAGTAGATGAAGCCGTAGAGTATATCTTTCAGGAATTAGAGAAGAAATCTATGATTATTATCTTTCCGCAAAATATGCGTGAAGCTGAAAGTCTTTACAGAGAAAATAGGGCAGAGTTTGATAAGATGATCCGTGGGCTTGCTGCGGAACGACGTGAAAACTACCGTACCAAAGGAACTTATTATTAATTCCAGGAAAGGTTCATTGAAGGTGTAAAAAGATGGAAGATACTTTATTGAAAGAAGTTCATTTTCCGCTGGAAGTGGTGATTTTGCTGATTGCCGGATTAGCCCTGCTTATCACCGGCATCTTGCTTTTTCCGGTATCTATGGGAATACTTCCCTACTATGAAAATGGCCTCTATGGGTTATTTCTGGTCTTATTTGCATTACAGACCATCGGATTGGGGAAAACACCCTTTGGTGATGCTCCCCGTTCCAATGTGGTAGTAGCATTCGGGATATTCATTGCCGGTATCGGTGTTATTACCTGCTTTATTCCGGGTATCTTAGGGCCGATTCCTGCCATCTTATTATTTATCTGTTTTAGCTTGGGAGGCCTTTCACTGCTTCTGCAATTGTTCCTTGATAAAGAAAAATATAAGAACTGGATTAAATATGGAGGGATTTTTAATCACTTAATCGCGGGATGCGGGTCTGTATATATATTATCAATACTGATTGGTCTTCTGGTAATAAAGCCCTCGCTGATTACCACAAAAATGGTGGCGGTATTGGTTTTTATATACGGAATAGCCGTTATATACCTTGCCTCTATTCTAAAAAGTATTTATCATAAGTATCCGGAAGCTGAGACCAGTTCCAAGGGGAGTGCGGGACTTTCTACTGATAAAGTGTTGATTTTACTGCTCAGTGTTTTAATGCTCATTCTGGGGTTATTGCTCATCCCAGTATGTTTAGGGCGTATTCCCTTTGCGCCTAATGCCCAGCTGGGTCTGCTTATGACGATTTTTGCCATACAGATGATGGCACTGGGCAATACACCAGTCGGCCCATTCCCCCGTAACTGGCTGATGTTCTTACTAGGGCTTTTATTTGCCTCTTTAGGAATCGTATCTATCATTATTCCCGGGATTTTAGTTGGCCGATTGACTATACTGGTGGGGTTATTAAATATTAGTGGTGGAATCGTTTCCCTGTGGAAAACACTTACTCCTCACTTTCAAAAAAGGGAGAAAACCCAGGAGCCATCCCATCCCATTTTAACAAAACTGTTTATAACCCAGTTGACTCTGGGTTTACTGTCAGTCCTTTTTGGAACATCTATGCTGGTCTCTAACCTCCTTCCCGGAATAATAGTTGGAATTATCTTGACTGCCAATGGGGCTGTTCTTTTGTATCTCTTAACTATTCTGATACAATTAGAGAAATTGATGGAAAAATTGGCCTGACTCAATTTAATAATTTACAGAAATAGAGAGAACATTTATAAGGGGAGGGTAAGTATAATAATATGAAAATACCTATCTATCAGGTAGATGCCTTTACCGATGAGTTGTTCAAAGGCAATCCGGCTGCGGTATGTCCGCTTGAAGAGTGGTTAGAAGATGGTTTGATGCAAAATATTGCCATGGAAAACAACCTTTCTGAAACGGCCTTTTTTGTAAAGAAAGGGGAAGGGTATGACTTGAGATGGTTTACCCCCAAAGGTGAAGTCGACTTATGCGGTCATGCCACTTTAGCCAGCGCCTATGTTATCTTTAATTATCTTGATAAGGAAATGGAGAGGGTATTGTTTCACACTAAGAGTGGAATATTGGAGGTAGACAGAGAAAAGAATCTGCGGGCCATGGTATTTCCTTCCAGAGAAGGCAAGCCGGTTGAGATACCGGAAATGCTGGTAAAGGGTCTGGGGAAGAGACCAAAAGAGGTATACCTGTCGCGGGATTATATGGCAGTATTTGAAAGAGAAGAGGATATCAGGAATTAAAAATTGGATATGGATGCTTTAAGACAGCTTGAGGGGCTGGGAGTTATTGCTACAGCCAGGGGGGAGAAGGTAGATTTTGTCTCCCGTTTCTTTGCCCCCAAGGTAGGAGTGGATGAAGACCCGGTGACCGGCTCCAGCCATTGCACCTTAATACCCTACTGGAGGAGAATTTTGGGAAAGGATGAGTTGGTTGCCCTACAATTATCGGAAAGAGGAGGGAAGCTCTTCTGTACCTATATGGGTGAGAAGGTGAAAATCTCAGGAGAAGCGGTAACTTATTTTACAGGACATATAATTATTTAATTTTACAGGGTATACTTTAAATTCTGGTTTGAACTCTTGAACTTTGATACACAGGATAGATTCTCAGAATTATCAGGGTTTTACTCTTTTCATGCTTTTCTCTGAACAGGTTGTAAAAATATCTTTTTTCAAGTAAAATAATGTACAAAAATTGAACTTGTTTAGAGAAGGGAAGTTGCTAAAGATGCCCAATTATAATTATGAATGTCAGGATTGTGGTAATATATTTGAAGTTACTGCCTCTATAAGTGAGATGGAAAAGGGTAAGTTTGCCTGTACCAGATGTGGCAGCAAAAAAACTAAGAGATTGTTTGATGGTTTTGGAATTTGCGGTAGTGGTAGTGGTAACACTTCACAAAAGCATTACAGTGCACCTACCTGAAGTGCCGGCAACATTTGCTCTCTGTAAGAGAGTATTAAACATTTTGTCGTTAAGAGCCTTATAAATTTAATAAATTTATAAGGCTCTTTCTTGTATGACGGGCATGCCGTCAATCTGTGGTGAAAGTCCACAAGGGGCGTAGTTGCCGACGAACCCCAGAGCGACTTGCAAGTCTCACACCGCAAGGCGTGGGAGAGAAGAAGCAATAGCGAAATCGTAGCCTGACGAACAG
>JAKQEP010000159.1 GCA_029556475.1 Candidatus Atribacteria bacterium | reverse complement strand
ATCCTTCCTGCCCAGCCAAAACATAAAACCTGTTGGGATGTCGTCTAATGGTAGGACAGCGGACTCTGGATCCGTATGTGAGGGTTCAACTCCTTCCATCCCAGCCAGTTTTAGAAAAAAGGAAGATTCCTTTTGGAGAGTATTCTTTTAAGTGATTAGAAGGAGCTAACTTCTATAATATTATGCCAGTTATATTTTTCTATTGACAGGTAAAAGGATTTTCAGGCATAAGGATAAACAAGAGAGAAAATGTAAAAAGCGGGAGAAAAAAATGCTTACCATTGACTGGAAGGAACGGCTGAATATAGATACAGCTGATTTCCTGAAAAATAAACTGCCGAAAGGTGATTATGATTTTGAAATCATCTTTATTGCATATCCGGAAAGAGTAAATGGAAAGATTCCCGCTGAAGTTATCACTCATGTAGCAAGCAATATTGTTCAGCAACTGGGGAAAAAGCATGATGCTTATCTTCCATTTTACAGAGCGTTATGGAATAAAAAGGGAGATTACGGTAAGCTTGCCTTTGGTCAAATATTAAGCAAACTGCTTAATCGTAAGCCCTCTGTTTATTTGCCTCTTTTGGAAGAAGCACTTTCTAATGCTACAATGGCAGAAATCAATGCTTTATTGGATAAAGTTATGTTGCCGCTTTTACGCAAGTATCCTGAAAAATATCTGAATAAGGTTTTTCAATACAGCAATAGTTCAAATCCTGCTATTCAAAAATCCGCCTTGAATCTATTGATAAAATTGGTAAAAAGACGCGAAGACCTCATTCCTCAAATTATGACCTTTTTTTCCAGGCAGTGGTTATCCCCTTTGGGAGAAGCGGTTCCCTATCATATTACAATGCTGAAAACGGTTGCCAAGCTAAATTCTGAATATTACTTAAAAATTTGGGAAGAATTCAGTTTCAGTCATGATCCTCAAATCGTAGAATTGCTTTGCACTTCAATAACGGATTATTATCCAGAACTGGAGAGCCCTGTAGAGATTTGGACAAAAAGCGGAAATGCCCGTTTGAAAAAAGCCGCT
>JAKQEP010000157.1 GCA_029556475.1 Candidatus Atribacteria bacterium | reverse complement strand
ACTATTGCAATCTACGGGGCAAACGCCTCGGGGAAAAGCAACATTATTAAGGCAATCAGATTTTGTAATGCGATGGTATTCGAATCTCATAAGCATAATGAAAATACTGTTTACAATTTTCAACCTTTTAAATTTAATGGGTACGATAATAAACCCAGCAATTATTTTATACGCTTTATCAGTGCCGGCATCGAATATGAGTACTCATTTTCATTTACCCGATTTAAGATTTTGACTGAAAGCTTGTATTATTATCCCAAGGGAAGAATAACTAAAGTATTTACCCGTGATGAACGAACAGGCAAAACCAAGAAAGAAAAATATTCCTTTGGGGACCAGATAAAAAGACCCTTGGATGTGGCTGAGAATACATCAGAAAAAACCCTGTATATTTCCAGGGCAAGCCAGATGGACAGGGAAATTGCCAAAGAGATTTTTACCTATTTTCATAGCAGGTTCATATTGCAGTATGTTGGTTTTGGTGTTTCGACGATAGAAACACTTTCGAATCAAAATAAGCAGCAGCTTATTGAAGCATTAAAAATTGCTGACAGTGATATTGTAGATGTAAGGATCAAGGTCCTTAAAAAACCAGGTAAAAACATTAGTGCTGACCTTACAAGTATGACTCTTAAAGTTGAAGATATCGTGCAGGACCATTTACAAATAAAGACTTATCACAAAGCATCACCAGATATAGCATTCGATTTTTTATCAGAGGAATCTCAGGGTACGATTAAGTTGTTTTTTATCATGCTTACCATACTTGATGTTGTGAAGAATAACAAGGTACTTTTAATTGATGAAATCGAAGATAGTTTGCACCCTAAGATCATTGAATATATTTTTAACATTTTCAGGAGTGGAGAAAAGGCTCAACTTATCTGTACAACTCATAACACAAAGTTTTTAGACTTAAAGAAGTTCAGAAAAGACCAGATTTTTTTCGCAAATAAAAAAGAGGATGGTTCTACAGACTTATATTCACTTTATGACTATAGTGATTTTCGGGATACTATGGATTTGGAAAAAGCCTATTTGCAGGGACGTTTTGATGCTGTGCCATTAATAAATGACTCACAGGAGAAATTAAAAACTTTATTTAATGGCTAGGAAACGATCAGCATCAAAAGGCAAAAAAATAAATCCTCATTTCTGGGTTTTTTGTGAAGGAAAGACTGAAGAAGCTTATATATCCTGTTTAAGGTCAAAGTACCGCATACACATAGATATTGTTTCAAAGATAGTAGGTAATAGAATTACAGATCGCTTCATCAGAGAATACAAGAGAGGTAAGCCAATCCATGAAAAGGATAAGGATTTTTTAATATACGACGCCGATATTCCGGAAATTCTTAACCGTTTAAGAGGAATTAGTACTTCAACGTTGATTGCATCAAATCCCTCCATGGAGTTATGGTTTTTATTACATTATAAAAACCAGACAGCATCTATCAGCTCACAGAATTGCATCAGAGAATTAAGTAAAAGGAATAAAAATTCATATCAAAAAGGAGTTATTGATAAAAACCTTGAGGTCAAACTGACAGAAAATCTTACAAAAGCCTGTGAACGAGCTTCTCACCTGATATTATTTAATAATCCTTCTTCCAATATGAATGTTTTCATCAGCGAGCTCGATAATGCAAGAAGAGATAAGATATTAGAAGGCTCTTTCTGCATGGGGTAAAAGTTTTACCATCTCATCTTA
>JAKQEP010000151.1 GCA_029556475.1 Candidatus Atribacteria bacterium | reverse complement strand
ATACTATATCCATCATCTCCAGCATGACCTACTAGAAAGATCACAAAACACCCAATCTTCTCTATGAGAATGGTTAGTGGTTTATGATCCTTCTACCCTTTATTTATTTTAAGCCATGGTCCACTTGAACTACTACGACCTATAGAGGTCGTAGTAGTTCAATACATTAAGTTCACTTGACGGGTTCTAAAAAGCTCCTTAGAAACCGTTAAAGATAAATATAATGTAATAAATACTTAGACATGGGAAAGGAAACTTTCCTTAACCGGGGGATTAAATATGGTTTTGAATTGCCAAGCACGAAAAGGAAAAGAGAACGCATTATTTGATCTGATATTCAGATCAAAGGGAAAGAGACCATGCACTCAAAAACAGGCAACCAAACCCCGAAAGGCACCAAACAGATTAATAAAAGCCATGAATTGAATATTACTTATTCTAAAGGAACGGATAAGCAAAAGGTTTTAATAACCGACTCCACCGGACCACTACCAGGCCGGGGGCGGTACTACCAGAAACCACCCTCACCTTATCCATGCACCAATCCCACCACCAAACCAGAAACTCCATTAAGTAAGCACTACACGGGATGGCAGCGGTGCAGCTACCAGGGGCATTATTTTAAGAAAAGCAAAAGGAAACGAGCCCTTAAGTATTGTAATGACATCTGCCAGGAGATCGAGCGGTGGAGACAACGACACACCACCACCACGGGGGCACCGGATCCGGATCCATTGACACCTGAGCAGCTTAGAAGGGCCAAAATTAATTATAATATGAAGATGGCTTTTGGACCCCAGGTCAAGATCCCAGGTCAAAAACCAAAACATCGAATGGAATATATTGACCCTCAAGAGGTGTGGGATTTTAAACTATTTCTTGAAAAAGAACTCCACCGGGAACACTTGGAAGCCCTGGAACTAAAGGAATGGATTAAACCAATAACTAAAGTTTTTCAGGAGGAAACACCACCAGAAGGGCCACCACCAGCGAGCCCCGAGCCTGTGCCGGCCTGAGGGGGTGTTTTGGTTTTGTCTGAAATGTGCCCTTACTAGTGAGTGCCCCCTTACTTCATATAATTGAGACTAAGATTCCCGGCCGTTTTCTTCAAAAGTCTCTCTTTTTGTGGTGGGGGTGTTCCTTTCCCTATCACATCACCTTTTTTTTTATACTCAAAAAGATTTTTAATTGAATTAATTTTTTTAAATCCCAGGAGGTGAAAAGTATATGCAGATCTGCAAAACAATGAGCATGGAAGCGGAAACCGTCCTAAGATTGGAACGCCTGGTTAATCGCGGCATGTATAAAAATGTTTCAGAGGCGAACCGAGCCGGCCTGAAATTACTGTTTGAGGCCATAGATAAAGGCCAGGTACCACTACCAATAAAATAAGAAATAATAATAAACCATGTAAATAGTATTATAAAAGTATTTTAAACACTACAACCCAAAACCTAGAAATAAGAAACCACATTAAACAAAAACAATGGAAAATAGGCCCGGACGGGGTGAACCGTCCAGGTGGAGCATAACCCGCAGCAACGGGTTATATTAAAAGTAGTTAGTAATAGGTAGATTGACTTATTA
The DNA here is from genome assembly GCA_029556475.1 of Candidatus Atribacteria bacterium. GTDB lineage: Bacteria > Atribacterota > Phoenicimicrobiia > Phoenicimicrobiales > Stramentimicrobiaceae > Stramentimicrobium. Next base: position 3,430 of record JAKQEP010000151.1, on the reverse strand, counting down.
TTTAAACTTTTAATTCTACTTGAAGCCCTCCACCATCCCAATAGCTGAATAATTCCTATTTTTCCAGCAAATAAATATTTTATACTAAGGAGGCGCTAATATTGGCGAAAACACATATAAACCTATTAATACACCGGGACACCCTCCATAAGATACAGGAATTATATAAAACTGAATACCCGGACCATGAAAGAAGTTTTAGTTCTTTTATTGATGAAATACTAATTTTATACATAACCGAACGGGAGGCCACAACATGACCACCCCCACCCCGGGGCCGGTATACCTACCCCTGGAATACGAGGAGGGCACTCCTGGACATCCTTATCTTAAAATTGAGGTCATAGAATCATTTAATGAAGATAAAAAGAATGAGGGCGTAAATAAATATCATTATGAAATCTTTAACAAAGACGGGAACACCGCCGATATACTGAAAGAATGGAGCTCTCCATTAAGTATCCAGGATCCGGATCTAAGGAGTAAATTAGTATTTGAAACTCAACTTAGGAATGCGCACATAAAAACATCATTTGATAGTTTAAAAGACATTAAACCCGTAGAATTCGAATATGACCCCAAAGAACCAGCGAAAGAAATTTTATTAGAATATGGGGATCCAATCGATAACAGGCGGGAGTATGTTTTTGACCCTGAAGAACTGGCCGTTTATATTGATACTTACAAATATGTAAAGAATAAGAAAGAAGAAGAAGAATTAAGGCGGGTTGGACATGATAAAATATTTTCAGCCTACCCCGTGCAAATAACAATATGCCAAAGCCCCTTAAGCCGTGAAACAAGTTATAAATTAGAATGGAAAGCCAAAAGGGCCCTTTATCCATTTGAAACTGAGGGTAGCCCAATGGGTATTTTATCAATTCTTAAAAAATATGGCTATATACTTAAAAGTTATGCCATAGAGGATCGGTTTGCTAAGTTATTAGACATTGCATACAATGAAGGATACGCCAGGACCGATTATACAATGGATAAGCCCGGTTTTTTCTTGTTTGACGGTGCGATCATTCCCTCCATGTATGACATGACACCCCCCACCCCCGACGAAATAAGGGAATCATTGGACATCCTGGAAAGATTCGGGGATTCTTTCAGTAATGACAAAATGGAACGGGACCAGCGGGACAAGATAGCAAGTACCATTAAATTAGGTTTAACATTGCCCTTTAACTTCGTTAGGAAAAAATTAGGATACAGCGAAGTAATAAAGCCTCAAATGGCTTATGGTAAGCCTGGGAGCGGCAAAACAACCATTAACCTATTACCAGCTTATATTTATGGTCAAAGTATAGACGACTATGAAAAGGCCGGCGCGAATATCCTAACAGCCCCCCGATTTGCTGAATTAATGGGATTAACCACCTTTCCCACTATGATAGACGAAGCCGGGAGCATATTTGATAATAAAGACTTAATGGAAGTTAATAAGAACGGCTTAAGAAGGGAATATGTTCGAGACAAATTAACAAAAGAAGGAAAACGGATCCGGGAGCCAGCATATAGCACATTTATTTATATCTCCAACTATCCACCGATCAAGGATTCTAACGATGGAACGGTCCGCCGGTATCATATACATCATTATGAAGAAATAGAATACAAAGACGAAAAAAACGACATGGTTAAATCATTCAACCAACGATTTAAACCCCGAGACCCGGAAAGCCCCCTTCTCAGGTTGGAGGCATTGGGCCGGTTTGCAGCTGCATATATAATCCACAATAAGAAGATCCTAGGGCGGGACATGATGGAAGCCGGTCAGGAGATCATTAATGAAATGTACGGATTTATAAACCGTGCCCCTCCGGAGTGGATAACCTGGGAGGCTGAAACCGAAAGCCTGGAAGATTTTGGAGCACATGAAAACGAAATCATATTATCATTTATCAGAGGCGAAACCATGACCGCCTACCGGGATAAAATCCTAGTGGATGATGGAGGTTATGGGAAAAGGGAAAAATTAACCAATAAAGATGATGAAGAAGCTAAGGAAAAGATCAAGGATAGATATTACCAGGTAGCAAAAGAAGGGATCATCCCGTGGCTATTCTACAAAGAGAGCCAAGGATCATTTTTCCTAAGATCTACTTTCAAAGATGATCTATCCCGAAGCCGTGGATTGAGTTTAAGTTTAAAATCCATTGCCCAAAAATTCGAGGGCTGGAAGTATTCCACAAGTAGAGATCCGAAAACTAAAAAGACATCCAAAATGATTAAAATACCCAAAGAATATTTATATGACCATATAATCGAGAGAGTGGATGTTCAAGACACATTATAGATGATTAACTGGTTTTTAATTGGTTTTTATAATTTTGTTACTTTTGTTACCTGAATATAATTTGAAACTCTAAAAAAAAGTAACAAAAAATAACACTTCTTAGGTGTTTAATTTATAATCAAGACATTTTCCTTAGGATTTGAAAAATGTTACTTTTGTTACCTGTGTTACCCCCGTTTTACTAAGATAGTAAATTAAGTTCAGGTAATAAGGTATAATCATAAAATTGTTTGTACTATATAGGTAACTTAAGTAACAAAAGTAACAAATATATATATAAGCCTAAATCAAGTTAAAAAGTTACAAACCCACTAAAAACACCCTATTAATGTTATAAACTAATATAAACTTGTTTTATTATAATTGAACTTGGTAACATGGCAAAAACTGGATTTAAAGGAATTTTTAAAAACCCATTTTGTTACCTGACCCCCGAGTAACAAAAGTAACAAAGTAACAAAAAATATTAAACCACCTAAAACCAGCTTAAACCCAAAATAAACCTTTTTTAGATGTTTCTTTATTCACATGAGGAGTGATACAACTATGAAACAACATAAGAAGATGATCACACATGGAACAAGAATTACACGAAACATTAAGCAGAAACTGGGATCAAACCATCGAACTGACCAATGACATATATGGAGATCCTGAAGACATAGTGAAAGAATTTGACCTTAACAAAAGAAGTCAAAAGGCTCTTGAATACACCCTACGGGAACGGGAGATTTTTTTCCAGGAAACTTTAAGGTTGCTTAATGGTTTGTTATTAAAGTATGGATAAGGCCCCCCTTATCCCCCTGGGAACCCCCTATACCCCCCCCTACCCTATGATCATTTTACTATTTTTTTTTATTTTTGGGGGTGTTATGGTGTTTGTTTTATTAATTTACTGAAAGGAGCGTGTTATTTAGTATGACATTATCAGATACGGATGGTGGCTTGTTGGATGGTATTGATTTCAAGGATAACAGCCGGGAATTAATATTATCTAAGCTGATGGAAGCGATCGAGTACCTACATAATAAAGGTCTTAATGGCAATATTAAGAGGCCCGAGAATGAACGGGTGCGGGTGCAATACTTTAAGGCCCTTTGTAATGCTTGTAGTGTCTATAATCAGATA
>JAKQEP010000128.1 GCA_029556475.1 Candidatus Atribacteria bacterium | reverse complement strand
ACTCGTCTTCCTTCCTTGTTTTGCTTGTGTGTACATTAGCTCTAACTCCTTGTGAGCCCTTTGTTCTGTTACGTCTTCACTTGGGACTCTCGTCAAGCCTCATACACTCACATACACAATTACAGTTGACCTTGAATTGTTCATCCCTTCCCATATAAAATGGTACTATGGATTCTGCTGACTTCTCACAGTTTGTTGTTACTACAGATTTCTCCGCCTGTGAGACCTCACGGGATAAGTCGACAATCTTTCCTCGTCTACCTGCCTAATCTACCTGCATGGGTTACGGTTGCCTTTGGGACTTCACCGCTTCATGCCAGCTTATCCGCCATACAGGCCTTAGTATTAGGTTTCTGTTCGTCAGGCTACGATTTCGCTATTGCTTCTTCTCTCCCACGCCTTGCGGTGTGAGACTTGCAAGTCGCTCTGGGGTTCGTCGGCAACTACGCCCCTTGTGGACTTTCACCACAGATTGACGGCATGCCCGTCATACCTAAAAATAGCTCCTGTTTAAACAGGAGCTATTTTTAATAAATCTTATTATCAATCCATTAATGGATTACTTTTTTTAAATTTACCAGGCGGCAACTGTACCATCAGCCCTTGGCTCAGTTGCTCCTAACATAATTCCATGATCATTTTTCCAAATAATCTGTCCCCTACCAAATTCACTGGAATCTGTATTAGTTTCAATCAAATGGCCCTTATTTTCTAAACCAATTAGAATGTTCTGAGGAAAATCTCTTTCAACCTTAATCTTTTTCCCTGCTATCCATTGCCAGCGAGGAGCATCGAGAGCAGATTGGGGATTTAAATGGAAATCTATTATATTAGTTAGAACTTGAACATGCCCTTGGGGTTGCATAAATCCTCCCATTACACCAAAAGGACCTATTGCATTCCCATCTTTACTTAGAAATCCAGGGATAATGGTATGATATGTTTTCTTACCAGGTTTCAAACAATTAGCATGATTAGGTTTTAGAGAAAAATTAGCTCCTCTATTCTGTAAAGCAATACCAGTATCTGGAATAACTATACCTGAACCAAAACCCATATAATTACTTTAAATATAAGATACCATATTACCTTTATTATCTGAAGTGGCCAGGTAAACAGTTTCATTGTGAAAGGGTTCCACTGAACCAGGATCAAAAGCAATTTCACCAATTAATCTTTTTCTTTGTTCAGCATATTCTTGAGAGAGTAATTTTTCAATTTCAATTTGAATTTCAGTTGAGTCTGTAATATAGTGCTGCCCGTCTACAAAAGCAAGCTTCATTGCCTCAAGCTGGTGATGGAAAGTATCGCTTTCTTCTCTATTCCTAAGTTGAAATTCCTTTAATATATTCAAAGCCATTAAGGCAACTAAACCCTGGCCATTAGGAGGAATTTCCCAAACATCATATCCATGATAAAAAATACTTATTGGGTTTACCCATTGAGGGGAAAATGAAGCTAGATCCTCTTTTCTGAGATAGCCATTGTGTTTCTTAAAAAAAGCATCTATCTTTTCGGCAATTTCTCCTTCGTAAAATGCTCTGGCATCACTATCGGCAATCTTTTGCAATGTTTCTGCCTGTTCCGGCAATCGCCATAATTCACCAGCTAGAGGAGTCTTGCCTCCAGGCGCAAAGGTATCAAACCAGGTATGCAATGCTTCCTCTTTTATATGATTTAAATACAGTTGATATGCCTTTTGCCATAATTGACTTATTAAGGAAGAAACCGGGAATCCCTTATCGGCGTATGCTATGGCAGGTTCTAAAGCCTGTGGAAGTGAAAGAGTGCCAAATTTTCGGGAGAGCTCGCTCCAGGCAGCAGGAATGCCTGGCACAGTTATCGGTATTAGACCAAAAGCAGGAATTTCCTTGTAACCCTCTTTTTTCAATAATTCTGCTGAGATAGCCTTCGGGGCCGGACCGCTGGCATTTAAACCATAAAGTTTGTTTTTACTCCATATAAGGGCAAACGCATCTCCGCCTATACCATTTGAGGTTGGTTCAACCACTGCAAGGCATGCTGCTGTAGCTATGGCGGCATCTATCGCATTTCCGCCTTTCCTGAGCATCTCCAATCCTGCCTGTGCAGCAAGATTTTGAGAAGTTGCTACCATTCCATTTTTAGCAAAAACAACCCTCCTTTGAGAAGGGTATGGATAATAATGAGGGTCAAAAGGCATTATTTGCCACCTTTATTTTTTCTATTTTTCCCGAAAATATTTTAGTACAATAACATTGCCATTTACAACTAAATTGTATATTTTTTAAATAACTTTTTTATAATAACTCATTGTATATTAATAAAGTCGAGTAACCCCCATAATTTCGCCGCCATTGCCAATATGGTAATAATGAGAAAAACTCTAATCCACTTTTCTCCTTTACTGATGGCAATAATACTCCCAAAATAAGCGCCAATAGAACATCCGGCAGCCAGGGTTAATCCTAATAATAAATTTACCTTACCACTGATACTGAACATAAGAAGTGAAGAAATAGTAAAGGCAAATCTTATAAATATCTTTAGACAATTCACCTTTACCAAAGGAATACCGGTAATAAGGGTTAAGGCTATAATAATTATAAAACCGACACCAGCCTGGATAAAACCACCATAAAAACCAACTCCAAAAAAGACTAATATGGCAACAGCGAAGCGAATAATTCCCCAGTTTTCACCTTCAATTTCTTTAATAAACCTCTTTTCCGGCCGGGTTAATATAGTAATCAAGACCATAATCATTATTACCCCTAAGATTTTTTCAAACAACTCCCCCGAGATGGAAATCGCTACTCTGACTCCCAGAAGTGAACCTAAAACAGCCGGTAAACCCAGAATAAAACTTATCTTAGGATAAAAATATCCTTTTCTACGAAAACTTACAATTCCCACCAGGTCCTGAATAAATAAACCTATACGATTTGTTCCATTGGCCTCCGCTGCAGGTAATCCCAGAAAAATCAACATAGGCATAGTTAGCAGTGACCCCCCTCCCCCGAGGGTACTGATCAATCCTGCCAATATCCCGGTGACTAAAATTAAAACAATCTGCCATAGATTCATAATATTGTCCTCAGATAATTACTGCCATCAATTTTAAATAAAAATGAGTTGGAATAAAGTAAAGCTTTAAGAATAAGGTTACTCTATTCCAACTTCCAATTTCCTGAACACTTATATTATCAGTTTACTGATATAGATTCAAACTATTTTATAACCAGATGAATTTGAGCACAAATAGTATACCCAGAATATAGACTAAACCATGCACCTCTTTCCCTCTTCCGCTTAACAGCTTAATCAAGGGATAGGTAATAAAGCCAAGGGCAATACCATTGGCAATAGAATAAGTCATAGGGATGGCAATTAAGCATACAAATGCGGGTAAGGCTTCTGAAAAGTCATCCCATTTAATATGAAAGATATTGCTGAGCATCATGGTTCCCACCACAATCAAGGCTGGTGCAGTAGCGGCTCCTGGAACAATTCCTACCAGAGGTCTAAGGAAAAGGGATAAGAAAAACAGGATTGAAACCACAATACCGGTTAACCCGGTCCTTCCACCCTCAGAAACACCGGAAGCTGATTCAACATATGTTGTTACGGTACTGGTGCCAAAAATTGCCCCTCCCGCAGTTCCTATGGCATCAGCGAGTAAAGCACCGCCTGCTCTTGGTAAATTGCCATCTTTATCCAGATACCCTGCTTGAGTACTGACCCCAACCAAAGTTCCCGCAGTATCAAAAATATCCACAAATAAGAATGAGAAAATAACCGCTATCAAAGAGGCATTTAATGCTCCCTTGATATCCATTTTAAACAGCACTTCACTCCAGTCACTAAACTGAGGCAGAGCGATTAATCCCTGAAAGTGTGGAGTGACATTTAAACCAGGAATATAACCTATCACAGTAGCAGCCAAAATCCCCCACAGGATTGAACCTTTTACCTTCAGAGTATGTAAAACCCCCATAATAATCAATCCCGAAATTGCAACCAATCCTGTGCCGTTGAATATATTTCCAATGGTTACCAGAGTTGCCTCATCTTTTACCACCAGTCCGGCATTTTGCAAACCGATAAAGGCAATAAATAATCCTATGCCAGCGCTGATTGATGCCTTTAGCCCCATTGGTATACTGTTTACAATCATCTCTCTTACTGGAAGCAAACTAAGAATAATAAAAATAATTCCTTCCACAAAGACTATTCCCAGGGCAATCTGCCAGCTTACTCCCGTACCAATTACCACTGAATAGGCAAAAAAGGCATTTAAGCCCATTCCAGAGGCTAAGGCAAATGGGTAATTAGTAAATAAAGCCATACATACTGTTCCCAGAATGGCACCCATTATGGTGGCAATAAAAACACCATTCCAGGGCATTCCGGCATCACTTAAAATAGAGGGATTGACGAAAATAATGTAAGCCATGGTCATAAAAGTTGTAAAACCAGCAATAACCTCTGTTTTCAGATCGGTTCCATTTTTGGAAAGTTCGAATTTTTTCTCCAAATATTCCTGCATTTTTGCTCCTTTTCTAATATCTTTTATAAAATCTTTTATTAAAATTTAAATATTCTTCATATTCAACATTCTTTTCCTATCTTATTATTTTTACCAGGATTTATCAATACTTTATGATAATTTTTACCTGTTAAAATATTTTTTTTAAAGCCTATTTTCTCCAGGATTGGCAACTCTTATTTGAAATATAATTTTTTTATTTTTCACCTTTTATATTATTACACTTCAATTACTGTACCTACATTACAGAAAAAGAAGCGCTCTCTAAATTCCCGGAATATGCGCATAGTTGCTTCCAATCCAGTACAATGGGAAGTGCCTAAACTTTCAATATCATACTTTTTTAAGGCTTCTATACTCTTGTTTTTAGTCTCCTCACTGACCGGACCAAGATGAGTTCCTCCAAAAATGGCATGAATATGCTTCTGACCGGTTTTTTCAATAGCATAATTTATAATATTGACAATGCCTGAATGTGAACAACCCAGCACAATTACCAATCCTTTTTTAGAATTAATTATTAAAGTCTGGTCATCAATAATAATATCCTGCACATACCCTTTTTCATTTTTTAGTACCAGATCAGTATCACCTTTTTCAAAAGAAGTCTTGCGGGGCACTTCTCCGCTTAACATTATACCCGGGGCAATCTCCGTAAAGTTGGTATTGAAGATAAAATCTGCCCCCTTACTTTCCAGTACTTCTCTTCTATAGGGAATCCCGATATAGCGTTCTTTTCCATTGCGTACACTGTAGCTATTCTTAAAAATTTCAGGATGGGAATAGACTTTTACTTTCCCGGTATAATCAAGAACTGAAAAGAGCCCTCCGGTATGGTCATAATGGCTATGGCTTAGAATAATACCTTTAACCTTGGAAAGGTCTTTATGGAAACATTGAGCATTATTAATAATTGCCTTGCCACCACCGGTATCAAAAAGAAAATTGCCCTGTTCTGTTTCCAGATAAACCGACCAGCCATGTTCAGCAATAGCACCACTACTAAAAAATACACAATTTTCACAAAGAACTGTTGCTCTAATCTCCATAATCCCCTCCAGAGTTAATCTCAGATATGTTCCAGCATTGCATTCTCATCTATATAAAAGGATACTACTTATCCCAGTTCTGGTAAAGGGTATTTTGTAATAGTAAAGATTATTTTCTGCTGGATTATCTTAAAAAATGGAAGGCCTCTACTCTTTTATATATTATGGCTGAGACAGCTACATTAATTTGAAAAGTGTGTCCAGATGTAATAATATAAGAAACAAAATATACAATGGGTTAATACACTATGACCAAATCGGCACAAAGAATTATCATAATAGGAAATGGAGAAGACTGGCAAAAGGAGAAGGTAATATCCTTTTGCCAGACAGCTGATTTTATTATTGCGGCAGATAATGGATTATCTTTGCTTCATCAGCTTAATATAGTTCCAGACCTCATTATTGGCGATCTGGATAGTGTACCATCTGCTTTATTGCAGTGCTACCCTGATACACCTATTGAAAAATTTCCCATCAAAAAAGATTTCAGTGATACAGAGCTAAGCATTAAAAAAGCTATTACTATGAATCCTGAAGAGATAGTACTTCTGGCAGTAATCGGTAACTACTTCGACCATAGTTATGCCACCATTGTCAATCTTTTCCGAAATTATAAGCCAGAAATAGAAATGAAAATTATTACCTCAAATTCCCTCATTTTTCCCATTAAGAAAAAAACTACCTTACTCCACCTGAAAGGAAGAAGATTCTCTCTCTTCCCTATAAGTGATGTAAAAAATTTCACTATGCAGGGGGCTCAATATCAATTTCCCAAAAGGAATTTAAAAGTCACCGATTACAGTCTCAGCAACATAATTGTTGAGGAAAAACTGGAGATTGACCTGGAAAAAGGAATGCTCTTCTGTGTCCTCTTTGATAAGGGTTGGCAATGAACCTCATCTTATTTTATCTTTTCTAAACTAATTTTTCTACAGCTTCCTTAATTCTCCTCAGCCCTTCTCTGATATTCTCGCGTGAAGCGGCATAAGATAGTCTTATATATTCCTCTTTTTCTTCTTCATTCTTTTTTCCAAAACAGGTTCTGGCCAGTACTGCCACCCCCGCTTCATATAAAAGATATCTCTGTAATTCCTTAGCATCTTTCAGTTTAAGTTTTCGGCAAGCTTCAGTGACATTTGGAAATACATAGAATGCCCCACCAGGGTTTTTACAGGTAATCCCATCTATGTTATTTAAGGCTTCCACTATGATATCACGCCGGACTTTAAACTCTTTTATCATTTCCTGTGATTCTTCCTGCGAACCTTCCAAAGCTTCTATTCCTGCCATCTGAGTGAAGGTAGCGGTACAGGATACAGAGTTGGTTGCCAGGCGGGCAAAATGTTCAGCCAGTTCAGTATTCATAACACCAAAGCCCAATCGCCAGCCGGTCATAGCATAGGTCTTAGAAAAACCATCCAACAATATGGTTCTTTCTTTCATTCCGGGAAGAGAGGCAATACTTCTGAATTTTCCATCATAGACCATATTACAATATATTTCATCAGAAAAAACCCAGATATTATTTTCTATAGCCAGATCTGAAATTGTCTTCAGCTCTTTTTCGGTCAATACTCCTCCGGTCGGATTCTGGGGAGAATTGATGATAATCATTCTGGTACAATCTGTAATTTTTTCTTTTAACATATCAACATCAAATCTAAAATCTTTTTCTTCCAACAAAGGAAGGGGAATGGCTTTAGCACCCACAAAGTTAATCACCGATTCATAGGCAGGGAATCCAGGATTGGGATATATTACCTCATCCCCTTCATTGATGCAGGCTAAAATACTATAAAAAATTATTGGTTTGGCACCAGGTGCAACAACCACCTCTTCCGGATTTACTTCAATGCCCCTGCTACGGGAGATATACCCGGCTATACTCTCCCGAAAAGGCAAAAGACCTGCTGAGGGGCTATAGTGGGTATATCCCCCTTTTAAAGCCTCAATACCCGCTTTAATAATATTAGATGGTGTGTCAAAATCCGGCTCACCTATGGCAAAACTGATAACATCTTTACCGGAAGCTCTTAATTTATTAACTTCGGCTAAAACTTCAAAAGCTGTCTCGGTTCCCAAAAGGTTCATACGATGTGCAATTTGCATAATTTTAAGCCCCCTATATTTTTTATTTATTTTCTGATAATTTTTCCTACAGTATATAGTAATAGTAAAATAGTAAAACTATATATGTTTTTTAAAATAGAACAATTATTGAGAAATCTGTTTCGACTTATGGGTCGCTTTGTCAATTGCTTTGATAAGTGCTACCCTGAATCCTCCGTCCTCTAACTCCATTAGCCCATCAATAGTTACCCCTGCTGGGGTAGTTACCTCATCCTTTAATAAAGCAGGATGAAGACCGGTCTTTAAAACCATTTTAGCACCACCCAGGACAGATTGAGCGGCAAGTTTTCTGGCCAATTCCCTCGACAAACCCATTCTTACCCCTCCATCAGTAAGGGACTCAATCATCATATAACTGTAAGCCGGGCCACTGCCCGAAAGTGCAGTAACTACATCCATTAATTCTTCACGATAAATGATTTCTACCTCCCCTATACAACGGAATATTTTAAATGTTAGCTCAAGCTGTTCGCTTTCCACAAACTTACCCGGACATAGTACAGTCATACCTTCGTTTACCAATGAGGCAATATTGGGCATAGCTCTAATAACAGAAATATTTCTATCATTGAGTTGTTTTTCAATAAAAGTGGTACTGATTGCGGCTGCAATGGAGATAACAAATTTTTTCTTACTTAAGGCATCGGCAATCTGTTTTAAAACCTGGGAAATCATCTGTGGCTTTACTGCCAATATAATAATATCACTTTTAGACGCTGCCTCCAGGTTATCTGTTCCGGTATTGATCTGGTATTTTTCTTGAACACGATTGGCATGAACTTCCTGTATTGTGGTGCCATAAATTTGAGTGGGGTTTATAACCTGATTTTTTAGCAAACTATCTATTAAAGTGGTGCCCATTTTCCCAACACCGATAACGGCAATGTTCTGTTTTATTTCCATTTAAATATACCTTTCTACTCTGTTTTTACCTCTTTACATAGAAGACCATAAAAGAATATTGGTTGTTATATTAAAGCAAATTCTCCCTTCCTGTCAAGAAAGAAAGGGAGAATTTTATAAATTTTTTTTCTAGTTTTATTTCGCTTTCGCTCAACTATTACCGACTGCTGATTTTCCTGCTAAATATCCTGAACTCCAGGCCCATTGCAGATTATAGCCACCACAATCACCGTCAACATCGAGTATCTCTCCGGCAAAATAGAGATCGGGTACCAATTTAGATTCCATTGTTTTCGGTTCAACTTCCCTAACGGATATCCCGCCACAGGTAATCTGAGCATATTTCCAGGACTGAGTACCATTTATAGGTAGGTAGAAATCTAAAATATTAGCAATTATCGTTTCAATCTCACTATCTGCTAATTGGCTAATTGCTGAATCAAATCTTATATTGCATTCTTTTAATATGAATTGGCTTAGCTTTTCCGGTAAAATACCTTGCAACAACAGGCTTAAAGGTTTAAATGACTCACTTTTCTTTTTGCTGAAGAAAATATTGTCCAGTTCTTCTCTATTTAAGTCAGGTGTAAAATTAATCCGGACTGCTACTTTTTTGCCCCGGGAAAGGGCTTCACTGGCCAGTCTGCTGATAGTGAATACTGAAGTACCCGAAATACCATTTGATAAAAAGAGCAAATCCTCTTTTACACTTGTTATTAACTTATCATCTATAAAAAGGTTAGCAACTACTTCAGTCAATTTTAACTTATTCAGCAGACGGAGAGTGGAAATGTTAGTAGTCAATTGTACCAGGGCGGGGAATTGCCGCTCCAGATGATGACCCAGTTTTAAAGCCCAGTGATAGCCATCACCTGTTGCTCCCAATTGGGGGGCAGCCCGACCACCGGTTGCTACTACTATTTTTTGTGCGTATAAAGAGGGTGCATGCTTCAAAACTATTTCAAAGATATAGCCAATTTTTCTTATTTCCTGAATATTTACTCCGGTAATTATCTCAACTTCTAATCTCCTTAAATACTCCTCTAATAGCCTTTGAATGCTAATGGCTTCTCTGGAATAAGGAAAGGCTCTCCCTTTTTTATCTATATAAATTTTAAGTCCCAGTTTTTCAAAAAATTCTCTGGTTTTGATAAAATCAAACTCTGATAAGGCAGGCAAAATAAATTCCGGTTCACAGCTATGGTAATTAGTCCAGTGAAGATTTATATTGGTAAGGTTGCCCTTACCATCTCCTGTGACCGAAATCTTTCCTCCTATTTGGTTTTTTCTCTCCAGAAGTAGAACCCTGATTCCCTTTTCAGCAGCAGTTAGGGCAGCCATTATACCGGCTGGTCCGGCTCCAATTACTACCAATGATCTGATAGGATTCATTGTCTTTCTCTTTTTCTGGTTTCCTTACTAATCATATAATCAAGAATCTCAGCACCTTTTAGAACAACATCAAAACATTTCTTTTCTTCGGTACGGTATTTATCTTTTAACTGTTTACAATTAAAATCTCCTAACTCTTTGCTGTAAATCTCAAATAGTTCTTTATTTATTTCTTTTATTTCCGGACTCTGATGGGCATGTTCTTTCACAAAAAGGTGGCTTAGAACCATAATAGAGGCGGTTACCACACCACATACATTTTCAATTCCCATCCCCCCTCCAAATCCAGCAGAAAGCCTCAGGCAATCCGGGGATAGTCCCAGTTTATAAACTTGATTTGCTCCATATAGTATGGACTCAGCACAATTCAGGCCATTGTTATTATAAAATCCTTGTTCAATCAAATCTTTCAGTTTCATTTCTACTGCTGCTCCTTATCTATATCTCAACATTTTAATATTGTAGGAATGTACCTCTTATATACTTCAAAATTAAATATACTTTACTTGAACTACTCAAACTCTTTTAACATCTCATAAAATTCTTCTTCTTTACCCTTCAATATATGGTAACAGTGTTCATCTGAGGGGAAAGCACCACTCTTAACCTCTTTTACATATTCTTTGAAGGCATTTATCTCTATTTCGGCTACATTGGCATACTTCTTGACAAATTTGGGTGTGAAGGCCTGGAAGAGGCCTAACATATCTCCACAGATTAAAAGCTGTCCATCACAGGGACCGCCGGCACCTATCCCATAAACGGGGATGGTAAGTTTTTTACTTATAAAGGTAGTGAGCTCTGGGGGAATAGCTTCCAGGAGAAGGGCATAGGCACCTGCTTCCTGGATAGCAAGGGCATCTTTAATCAGCTCTCGGGCGCTTGTCGCATCTCTGCCCTGTGCTTTAAAGCCACCTAATTGTCCGGAACTCTGAGGGGTTAAGCCAATATGACCCATTACCAGTATACCGGCATCGGCAATGGCTCTAATCTGTTTACATACTCTGATTCCCCCTTCTAATTTCACTGCATCCATATCCGCCTCTTTTAAGAAACGTCCCGCATTTCTTACCGCCTCCTCAGAAGATATCTGATAGGACATAAAGGGCATATCACCAATGCAGAAGGTATTGGGTGCACCGCGACGCACCGCTTTACAATGTGAGATACAGTCTTCCATGGTTACCGGTATGGTACCCTGATATCCCAGGACTACCATTCCCAGTGAATCACCCACCAGAATCATATCCATGCCAGCCTGCTCTATAAAAGAGGCCATGGGAAAATCGTATGCTGTCATCCAGGCAACTTGCTCTCCCTTCTTTTTCATCTCTATAAAATCCAAGCGAGTCTTCTTTTGTGCCATCTTTGAAACCTCCCTTTGTTTTATTTTTCTAATTATGTTTTCTTTTCTAATTTTTAATGAAGTCTGCCAGTTTATGCAGCTCTACATTTCCTCCACTTAATATAGCCACTATTTCCTTATTTTTTATATCAATTTTGCCGAACATAAGTGCTGCTATCGAGACTGCACCTGAGGGTTCTACCAGTAATTTTGCCCTTTCCAGGAGTAGGAGTACTGCCCTTTTAATCTCATCTTCATTGACCAGTACAATGTCATCTACATATTTTTTAACTATTTGAAAGGGCAGTTCGCCCGGTTTTTTCAAAGCCAGTCCATCAGCAATGGTATCAATTCTTTCTTTCTCAACTATTTTATTGGCCTGCAGAGAAAGCCACATAGCATTGGAATTCAATGGTTCCACTCCAATTATTTTTATACGCGGATTTGTCTCTTTTAATGCCAATAGAATTCCAGAAATGAAAGCACCGCTTCCCACCGGACAAATAATTACCTCACTATCCGGCTTTTCTTTAATGATATCCAATCCAACCACCCCATGCCCGGCAATTACTTCCTCATCATCAAAAGGGCTTAAAAATGTTAAGCCTTCCTGATAAGCAATCTCATTTGCTTTATTAGTAACATCATTAGAATCTTTTCCGAATAGTACCACCTCTGCTCCATATCTCTTAGTGGCCTCTATTTTAACTGGTGAAGCTTTTTCCGGCATCACAATAACCGACCTGCTCTTAAATTTCTGTGCTGCATAAGCTACTGCCTGTGCCCAGTTGCCTGCTGAACAAGTTACTACTCCGTTATTATTCTCTTTTTTAGCGAACTTTGCCATTACATTTAACGCACCACCGAGTTTAAAAGAGCCGGTAAATTGTAAGTTTTCTGGTTTCAAAAAAATTTGATTACCGGTCATTCTGCTTAAAGTGCCTGAATATTGTAAAGGAGTAGCATTCTTATATTTTGTTATATTCTCATAAGCCCGGATGATATCAAGATGTTTTAACATTAATATTACTTTCTATATTTTTTCTATTTTTTTAAAAAGTCAATAGCAAATTGTGCATATAAAGATGTTCCTATTGATAATATATCTTCGTCAATATTGAACTTATTATGATGATGGGGGTAGATAACACCTTTTTCTTCATTATATGTTCCCAGAAAAGCAATAACGCCGGGAATTTTATTTAGAAAAAATGAAAAATCTTCTGTAGCTGTAGTCTTATTACAGGGCATAACTATATTATTTCCATATAATTTAGTTATGCTTCTCTTAGCAATTTTAGAAATTGCCGGGTCATTAATACAGGGAAGAGCTCCTTCCATATACCCTAGTTCAGCTCGGGCATTAAATGAAGAGGCGGTATGTTTTATAATTCTTTCTAAGAGCAAAGGAAATTTTTTTTGAACTTGAAGATTAAAACTTCGAGCAGTCCCTTTAATCATTACGCTATCACAGATAACATTATAATTTTCGCCACCTTCAATTTTTCCGATACTTATTACTGCTGGTTCCTGAGGGTCAATCTCTCGGCTAACAATGGTCTGTAGATTCATGACTACGGCTGAAGCAGCCACAATAGCATCTATACCCATATGTGGCATTGCCCCATGGCTTCCTTTCCCTTTAATAGCAATCTTGAATCGATCACCAGCTGCAAAACGAGGGCCCTCTTCTAAAGAAACCTTACCAGAAAGAAGTTCGGACCAGACATGAATGGCCAAAATTGAATCAACACCTTCTAATACTCCTTCTTCTAACATCTTTTTAGCTCCCTCAATAACCTCTTCTGCTGGTTGAAAGATTAACTTTACTGTGCCTTCAAATTGTTCTCTAAGTTCCCATAAAACTTTTGCAGCTCCCAAAAGCATAGCAGTATGGGCATCATGTCCACAGGCATGCATTATTCCATCATTTTTAGACCGATAAAATGTTTCATTTTCTTCCTGAACAAGCAATGCATCAATATCCGCTCTCAAGGCAACTACTTTATTACCTTTTTTCCCTTTTATTGAGCTGACTACCCCCGTGCCAGCAATTCTTTTAGTATCATTAATCCCTATTTTATTCAATTCTTTCTCTATCCTTGCAGCTGTATTATATTCTTGCCAGCTAAGTTCTGGATTTTGATGAAATTCTCTCCTCAAGGCAACAATTTCATTCTGATATTTTTCTGATAATTCCCTAACATTCATCTTATTCACTCCTTACACTTTTTCCATATCAATCCTCTATGGTAATAGCAGTTTTTATACAAACTATTACTGTAATATCGTATTTTTAAATAATCATCAGTGCAAACAATTCTGTATTCAATAACCCTTCTTATAATCTATTCTATTTAAGTATTCCCCTTCCCCGCTCAAATAAACTCCGAGATTGTGTCTGATAATTCCCAGTGCTTTTTCTATATACTTAACGCTCTGTCCTGCCACATGAGGAGTAATAAAAACATTTTCCATCTCCCATAAGGGGCTTCCCTCAGACAATGGTTCTTCATAAAATACATCACTAACCAAACCTTTTATCTTTTTTGTTCTCAGCGCTTCAATCAAATCCTCTTCATTAACGGTTTTACCACGCCCCACACTAATAAAAGAAGCTGTCGGTTTCATAAGTTCAAAATATTTCTTATTAATAATCTTATCTGTTTCAGGAATATAGGGCAGCAGATTAACAATATAATCACTCTTTTTAAAGATTTCGTCCATCTTATCAGGAGTATATAATTCTTCAACATAATCTATTTGTTCAAAAGTTTTTTTCAAAGCAATGATCTTCATACCCATTGAGTGTGCTTTTTTAGCCAGTTCTGAACCAATAGCGCCCAATCCCAGTATTCCCAGGGTAGAGTCATAGATTTCATCCTGTTCAACTACAACCCATTTCTTACTGTTCTGGTTTTTGGCTATAACCGGAAAATTTCGGGCAAGCATAATTAAAGCACAAATCACATACTCAGGAATATTAATACTATGAATTCCCCTTCCACTGGTCAGTATAATGCCCCTCTTCTCCATTTCTTTTAAGGGATAGTTATCAACTCCGGCCATAAAAGATTGAACCCATTTCAACCTGGGAGCAATTCTTAGCATCTCCTCATTAAAAAGTGTTCCCAGCATTATTTCTGCCTCGGGCAATCTATTCATCAATTCTTTTTTGCTGGTAATAACTTCGAATTCAACATCCGAAAATTCATTAGCCAGGGCAAGTGCTTTCTTCCCCTGCTCTCTGAAAAAATAATTGATTAATGCTTTTTTCACTACAATCACCTCATAAAGATTTCTTACCTTTTCAAAGTAACTCCATTAATAAATAGTAAGTCAATAAAAGCAAATTTGCAAGAGCCTCTCACCGAAGGACACTGCTCACTATAGAAAGATACCCTTAGAACAATTCTTTATAATATTTAAAATGTTAAGTACAATTTTTTTCTTGTTCAGTTTGAATCTTTTTACTATAATGAGAGGCATAATTGAAACCTGATTTTGAATTGATTGAAAATTTTTTCTTTTGCTATTCAATATTTTTAAATACAGATAAGAACCAGGAAGCCCATGGGGAGAATAATGAGATATATAAGTACCAGGGGAAATATTAAACCAGTTTCTGCCATTGAAGCAATTAAATTGGGAATGGTGCCACAGGGTGGATTGTTTGTGCCGGAAAGAATTCCATCAATTTCACAAAAGCAGCTTTACAGCTGGATTAATCTATCTTATGACCGGCTGGCTCAGCATATCTTTCATTTTTTCTTAGCACAGGACTTCTCTGAACAGGAGATAGCCCAAAATGTTCAACGAGTCTACCACAAAGTTCATTTTGAATCAGATGAAATAACCCCCCTGATTCAGCTTGACAACCGACTCTTTATCCTGGAACTTTTCCATGGACCTACCGGCGCCTTTAAAGACCTGGCATTACAGGTGCTCCCTCAAATTTTATCTATGATTATAAAAAAATTATCTCTATCTAGTCAGTTATTGATACTGGTAGCCACTTCCGGCGATACCGGTAAGGCAGCCTTAGAAGGTTTTAAGAATGTTCCGGGGATTCAAATTGTGGTTTATTATCCACATCAAAAGGTTAGCAAGATTCAGGAATTGCAGATGCTTACCACTGAAGGGAATAATACTCATGTTATTGCCCTGGAAGGGAATTTTGATGACTGCCAGAATGCGGTAAAACAAATCTTTGCCGCCCGGGATTTCAATGCTCTTTTAAATAAGAAGGGATTTGAATTGTCTTCCGCTAATTCCATCAACTGGGGACGGCTTTATCCTCAAATCGTCTATTATTTTTATGCCTATCTTTCTCTCCTCCAAAACAAACATATTCAGGAAAATGAAAAGATAAATTTTGTAGTTCCCACCGGAAATTTTGGCAATATACTGGCCGCTTGGTATGCCAGAGAGATGGGTTTACCGGTTGAAAAATTAATCTGTGCCTCCAATATCAACAAGGTTCTTACAGATTTTTTCCACAACGGAATCTATGATGCAAACAGACCCTTCATTACCACTATAAGCCCTTCAATGGATATACTCATTTCCAGTAATTTAGAGAGATTTCTCTTTGAAATCTCCAATCGGGATGGTAAGCTAATCTCTAACTTAATGAAAGAACTGCAAGATAAAGGAAAGTTCTCCCTTGAAGAGCCTGTTAAAAATAAGATGAGTGATATAATTTTTGCGGGTTATGCTAATGAGGCAGAAACACTAAGCACCATTAAATCGGTATATCAAAAATACAACTATCTTGTTGACCCGCATACTGCCGTAGGGGTAAAAGTATACAATGACTATCAAAACATAGTTCAGTCGAAAACCAAAACTGTTATTGCTGCCACTGCTACACCCTTTAAATTCAGCAAGGCAGTTTTATCTACTTTATTAGGAGAAAATTCTGTTCACAACAAAGAAGAATTTGTCCTGTTGCGAGAATTGAGTGAATATACAAAACTTCCTATCCCCAAAATGCTTCAAGATCTGGATAAGAAAACCACTAAAAAGCTATCACTTTATCCCAAAGATAAAGCTAAGCAGGCACTATTGGAATTATTACGAATATAGACCAGGCACTAATAACAAGTAAGTTCAATAATAGAAAAATTGTTAATAAACTATCAAGCGGTGATAATTTTTTTCTGTTTATCTTTGTTTTTAATCTTCTTTTCTACAAAGATTTTATCACCGGTAAAGGGGTTACGTTCTGTGTAGTACATGAGGGCTGAATAGGTGGATGGTGCTGGAATGAAGACTTGTACCTGTTCAGGTTTTAATTTTAGTTCTTTTTTAATATAGTTCTTTAGTTGAGTCATATCCTCCTCACTGCAGCCAGGGTGTGCAGACATAAAATAATAGGTAAGGTATTGTTTCAGGCCTTTCTTCTTATTGGTATTATCAAATTGTTTTTTGAATCTTCCCAGCTGATTCTGATTACCCTTACCCATTAAACTTAATACTTCTGGCTCAATATGCTCAGGAGCAACCTTTAGCTGTCCGGAAAGATGATGTTCAATAATTTCACTGAGATAATGCTGACCGTTTTTCCCATCTGCCAATATAAGATCATAACGTATCCCGGATGCCACAAATACCTTTTTAATCCCCTTTATTTTTCTGATTGCCTTCAACAGTTCTATTTGTGCTTTGTGGCTGACTGATAGATTGGAACATAGTGAAGGAAACAAACAACGTTTCTCAGCACAATAATTGCCTCTTCTATTTTTAGTACATTCCATATCATACATATTGGCTGTGGGACCACCAACATCCAGGATATATCCTTTAAAATCCTTGCGCCGGGTTAGGAGTTTTATCTCTTTGATTATAGATTTCTGGCTTCTGGACTGAATACATTTACCCTGATGTACGGTAATGGCACAAAAATTACACTCACCAAAACATCCTCTATGTGAGGTAACTGAAAATTTGATGGTATCCAGAGCCCTTAACCGCCCTAACTTGCCATAATAAGGATGAACATCTCTTTCGTAGTCAAGTTCATATATCTTATCCAGTTCTTTCTGGCTTAAGGGATATGAAGGGGGGTTGTGGATGAGGTAGCGGTTATCATATTTTTGAGAAAGGGTTTTAGCGGTAAAGGGGTTCTGGTTCTTATAAAAGAGATTGAACATCTCCGTAAATTTCTTCTTATCTTTTTGTACCTCAAGAAAAGTGGGCAGTTCAATACTGCCCTGAACAGGTGTTTTGGAAATATAGCAGATACCCCTCACCTCTGTAATTTTCTGTGAATTGGTTGAGAGCAATTCTGCAAACTGCAGTACACTCTTTTCAGCCATTCCATAAATAAGATAATCCCCTTTACTATCCAATAAAATGGAACGCCTGATTCGGTTATCCCAGAAATCATAATGTGCTATCCTTCTGAGACTGGCTTCAATACCTCCCAAAACAACGGGACGGGTATCTTTGAAATATTGTTTTATCAGGTTACTGTATACAATTGTTGCCCGGTCAGGCCTGCGATTATTGATTCCGCCGGGTGTAAAATCATCTCTCTTTCTCTTTTTTCCAGTTGCAGTATAATTGGCGATCATGGAATCCAGGGAACCGGCAGTCACACCCCAGAATAGTGCTGGCTCTCCCAGGCGGCGGATATCATCGGGGCTTTTAAGAGCCGGCTGGGCAATGATGCCTACCCGGTAACCGGCATTGAGTAATAGTTTTCCAATCAATGATGCTCCTATAAAGGAACTATCAATATAGGTATCCCCGGTCACTATAATTACATCAAGACTACCCCAACCCAACTTCTTCATTTCTTCTCTGGTAGTAGGTAAAAACATCTTTCCCTCTTTTTTATGGGGACGGTTCTCTGTTTGATATATTTCTCAGTAAGAAGAATTATCCCCGGTGAATATCCTAATACTAAAAACAATTAACTTAAAACTATGGACCTTATTTTAAACAAACCCATAATCTATTTCGCCCCACATCCCTATTTTATCATCTTTAATTATAATTGTTCCTAAAATGCCATCAATCTGTTCAGCTAGATTTAGTCCACTTGATATATCTTCTTTGGTTTGAACGATATTTCCGATAGCGGTAGCAGCGGCATCTGCTAAGGTAGCAGAATAAGATAGGACAGTAACTGCATCGGCTTCCCCCATACTGAAAGAGGGGCCCACAGTTCCTGAAGAAGTACATACACCCACACCCTGTTGGGAGGAGTTTATTTTAAGGTACAGCTTGTTACTGAGCGGAGAGAAGCCGGCATAGATAATTACCCTCCTTATTGAATGGCTTTTAATATACAGGTCTCCACCATTTTCAATTATAATTTCATCTGTTTTAGTTAGTAAGTCTATTGCTATATACTGGGCAATACAGCCTGCCACAGAGGCCATAGGGCCCACATTACAACGGGCAGATTCCTCAATCATCTCCCTTATAATGGGATGAGCATTGCTATCAGCTGGATAAGGATTTAGGGTAGTTCTGAATATGGGATTTTCTTTTATATAATTCTCGAGTATAGTCCGGTAATATTTTAAAGAAGTCAGGGCTTCTTCCTGAAGTAAGAGAGCAGCTTGTATTAAAAGATCACTTTCTTTTACTTTTACCTGAAAGGAGATTAAATCGGTACTTTTAATCGTATCCCGATATGAACGGGCACAATGGCCAGAATCAAATTTTGATTGATAATAAATATTTCTGTCTTCTTTATTTCCCATACCTATTTATTCTTATAATTATAACCAGGATTATTAAAAAATAATTTCAATAGCCTGTACCGGACAGGCATCGGTGCAATAACCACACACCACACAATCCTGGTAGTTGAATTCTAAATAATATGTCTCTCTGTTCATCTTCAAGGCACCTACCGGGCATATCGATACACAGGCACCACAATGGTTGCATTTCAATTTATCCCAGGAGATTTCCTCCTCTAAGAAATCAACTCTTATATTCTGCTCCTTAAGATAAGCAAAAGCCTGATCTAACTGTTTTTTTTCTCCTCTCAGCTCTATTACCAGCTTTCCCCCCAGGGAGGGTTCAAATCTGGCCTGTAAGATGTTGATCCAAAGATCATACTTTTTTATTAAATAATAGGTAACAGGTTTTTCTACTGTTGTAGAATCAAAACGCAAAATGGCTTTTTTCTTAATCATTATCCCTCCTGAAGTTTTACTAATTTGCTTATTTGTCTTTATTAATATACTCTGGTAGTTTTTAACCTATGTAATTCCCTTTGGGAAGGGAAAAACTCTATAGGTTCCTGTAAAAAGTATTCCCCTTTTTCAATCCATTCTTTCAAGGTATGGGCAATGGTTCTTGCTTTAGCATAACTGGATATAGAGGAAGTGGGGATTTTCTTGCCTTTAATATCTATTTGGCCGGAACGTAGCTCGGCGTAATTAACCCAGCCCAGAGATGGTTTGTCCGGATGTGGACAACTATAATCAAGAATTTCAGTATATATCTCCTCATTCCTGATACTTGCTGTTCTCATTATATCTTCATCAAGAATGGGAATAGGGATACCGATTCCAACATATAAGGTTACCCCATATCCTGAAATATAAGCAGCCTGAATAAAATCGGGATTCATTTTTTTCAAATCTCCAATAAGAGCCAGGCTTGCTCCCATTCTTGCCACCATGTCTTTCTCTAAAACAGGCATAGCTTTGGGGCTGTATTGGGTACCTTCCCAGATTACATATCCTTCTGTACCACCTATAAATATTCGGGTTCCTATACCTATAGTTCTTAAATCAGGGTCATTAATTAAGGGGCTCAGCTGTCCACTGGTGCTAAAACTGGCATTACCTAATTCAGGTAACAAAATACCCATATAAGTATATATGGTCTTTGCTGATTGATTTACAGCTACATTATAGTTTTGATAAGTATTTCTGGGATTGACCATAAAAGCCTGATTTACAGTCTCTTTGGAAATAATGGCTTCAACTTCACGGGCAGGGTAGCAATCCGTCCCACTTGAAACCGCCTTTAATCGAATTTCTTTCCCTCTAATGAATTCTTCAATAACATGACCACCACCATAGTCGCTTCTTTCAGATTCTGACAATTGAGTAGCACCTAAATAAATATCTACAGCTGCCAACCCGGCATAGGCCATAACATCATTGAGCCATACTTTCTGCATACGTATAAGAGGATCACTGTGACCTAAATTGATAAAGGCTCCTGAGGAACACATAGGACCAAAAGTACCGGTGGTAACCACATCCACCATTTTAGTTGCCTCTTCTATTCCCTGCTCTTCTTTTAAGGCAATTACTTCTTCAGCAGTCATAATTACTGCTTCTTTCCGAGCTATCTTCTCATTAATTTCTTCATATGTTCTTTTAAACTTGCCCATGAAATTTCCTCATTCCTTTCTCATTAAATCTTATTATTACAGTGTTACTACTTTTCATAACAATATTCCCATAGATATTGTTTTTCCAAAATCAATGGTCAAAACATTATAATTGTTAAAAACCACATATTCTGCCTTCCCGGTAAGCCTTAATATACTCACTACAATAACTATCTTTACCCAGCAAGGTTAGGGAAGTTCTAATTATGCTCATCAGCCTTTGGTCGGTGGGGTCAACTATAGCGGCATCCAGGCCATACGACATAGCGAGAATCATAAAAACCTGATTTAACAGTTTTCTGTCCGGCAAACCATAAGAAATATTGCTCAGACCTATTATGGTTTTAACATCAGGATGTAAATCTTTTACACCTTTTATAGTATCTAATACTGTCAATCCATTCTGTTCATTTGTTCCGATCGGCATTACCAGAGGGTCAATATATATATCTGCCAGAGGTACACCGGAATCTGTTAATACACTTATCAATTTATGAGCAATCTCAATACGAGTTTGGGCATTATCAGGGATACCCCGCTCATCCATAACCAGTACCACTACAGCACATTTATATTTTTTTATAACAGGAAGTAGACTGTCTATTCTTTCCTTTTCACCGGTAATAGAATTAATCAATGCTTTTCCATAAGTCCAATTATGGGCTTCCAAACCTTTTTCTATCTCTCCTGCATCAGGGCTATCAATACATAGGGGGATTTTTACTGCTTCCTGTACAGTTTTAACCATCCATTTCATGTTTTCTTCACGGTCACCACCAGCAGCAGATGAATTTATATCTAACATCCTTGCTCCGCCTTCTACCTGTATCCGGGCTAATTTCTGTACTGATTCCACGTCTCTATTTTCAATCATCTCCCTAACACTTTTTCTGGTAGAGTTTAATTTTTCTCCAATAATCAGCATAACTCTGAATCTCCTTTTTAATAAAATGCTATGGTGTTGTGGTTGATTTTATTTTAAAGTCAACAACAATCTGGCATCTTCTACTGCAGTGGCTGCATCAGGAGAGTAGCCATCAGCACCGATTTGTTCGGCATAATGCTTTGTTATAGGCGCCCCTCCTACCATTACCTTTACCTTTCCCCGTAAATCTGCCGTTTGAAGGGCTTCAATTACTTCTGACATATTTAACATAGTTGTAGTTAAAAGAGCTGACATTCCTAATATATCTGGATGATATTCTTTTACTGCAGATACAAACTTCTCTACTGAGACATCCGCTCCTAAATCTATTACTTCAAACCCTGCCCCCTCTAACATCATTTTCACTAAATTTTTCCCTATATCATGTAAATCCCCTTTGACCGTGCCTATCACAACTTTGCCGATATTTTTGACTCCTGTTTCAACTAATTTTGGTCTTAACAGTTCCATTCCAGCATGCATAGCTCTGGCAGCAATCAGAACTTCCGGAATGTATATTTCATTATTCTTAAATTTAATTCCGATAATATTCATTCCCCTGATTAAGCCATTTTCAAGTATTTCCTTCGGCGATAGTTCTTCTATCAAAGCCAATCGAACGAGTTCTCCCACTTTATCGGCATCACCTCTTTGTAAAGCCTCCGCTATGTCTTTTGTATAAGTCACAAGTTCAACTCCTCCCTAATTCCCTGTTATGCTTAATTGATACAACCGTTTTTAAAATAAAAGTATTGTTATTAACTGTGAATATTACCACAAATTTAACTCTTTTAAAACCTAAATCAAATAATTAATTGACTTTAAATATTTAAGATGCTAATCTCTTTAATATTTAGCAATATTTTTACCAAAATTTTTCGATAAACAAAAAAATAAGTTTAAATCTAAATAAACGATAAAATTTTATTCTGACAATAAGCAATGGTGAGAGGAGCATTCCCACCTGTAATGCAAAGCAACCCTGTTGTTTTTTAGTATTACCCAAATATTTAAATATCAAAGGAAAATATTACCTGATATGGGATTAAAAGAAAAATTGGAAAAAAGGGAATTTGTCTTTACTGTGGAATTAGATCCGCCTCTAAATATGAATATAGAACTTCTTCTGGAAAACATTAAAGTACATTTGAGCAGAACTGATGCTATTAATATAACTGATTGCCCCTTAGCCAGTTTGAGAATGAGTCCCATTGCCATCTCTCACATTATTCAGGAACAGGCAGGTTTAGAGACCATCTTTCATATTACCTGCCGAGATAGGAATTTACTGGCTTTAAAGGCTGAGTTGTTAGGAGCTCATGCCCTGGGTGTTAAGAACATACTTGCCCTTACCGGAGACCATCCCAATATGGGTGACCACCCTCAGGCAACTCCTGTTTTTGATGTTGATTCTATCGGTTTGATTAAAATCATCCAGGAACTGAATAAGGGCATTTTTTCAGGCAACAAAAGTTCGAGTTATAGAACTAACTTTTTCACAGGGATAGCAAGTAACCCGGGAATAGGGGATATGGGAAAGGAAGTGCTCAGGTTAGAAGAGAAATTTGCTGCTGGAGCTAATTTTATACAGACGCAGCCTGTATTCAGCATTAAAATCTTAGAAAAATATCTTGATGCTACCAGACATATTCCTTTACCAAAGATAATAGGAATAATGCCCCTCAGAAGTAAAAAGATGGTAGGTTATATTGAAAAAAATCTTGCACATATTTTTATTCCAGAAAACATAAAAAACAGAATGTCTGATTCTGGTATAGAAGAAGGCATAAATATTGCCCGGGAACTAATTAGAGAATACCTGACGAACAAAGAGATAGCCGGTATCCATATCTTTCCCATGAATAAATTATCAATTGTTCCCCAACTTATAATGATAGATTCAGCTGATTCTGGCGAACAATTACACGCTTTAAATTATTCATTGTCTCACTAAATAGTTTACTAAACAATTTTTTCCTATTCTGTTACAACCTCATTTTCCTTATAATTTTATTTAAATAAAATAATCCTCAGATTAGATTACAATATTGATATTCCTGTTTTTATTACCTTCTTCCAGAATCTTTTTTTAAGAACTCACATAACAATAAAACAGATTCGAATCCTACCTCTACCATTTGTTTATTAACTTCTCAACATCGAAAATATTGATAGAAATCCGGATGGGGAGGGAAAGTGTTTGCCTTATTTCCATAATTTTTTTAACATAATTCCAGCGGCAAAACGGCCGGTACATTGATGTTCCTTTCTGCTGGAAAAAAATAGGTCAGAATGACAGGAGGTACAGAGACTGGCTGTTTCGATATTGTCATCGGGGATACCACAATCTAACAGTTGTATATTATTGGCTTTCCATAGATCAAAAAAATACTTTCCCTTTTTAGAATCGAAAAAAATTAAACTTTTCTCTTCCGGAAAAGATTCTTTGACTTTATCTATTACCTCATTCCCCACCTCATAACAACAGGGACCGATAGAAGGACCTATAGCACAGATAATATCCTGTACTCTGGAACCATAATGTGATTGCATCAGCTGAACAGTTTTTTGACTAATCAGACTGACAGTCCCCTTCCAGCCGGCATGAACCAGTCCAATAATCTTTTTTCTGCAATCGAAGAGCAATACCGGTACACAATCGGCAACAAAAATTAAAAGACAGATATCTCTACAATCAGTAATCATGGCATCACTGACCGGTATTGTATCAGTTAAACGATTGTTGCTATAAAATGAATTCTCTTCATTAATGAGAAATATCCTGTTGCCATGTTCCTGCCTGGTAAAGAAAAATTTTTCTGCTCTTATCCCTAAAGAGCGGGCTAAACATTCACGGTTTTTAAGAACATTCTCCTCCCTGTCTCCCACATGTGAAGCCAGATTAAAGGAATGGAAGGGTTTTTCACTATAACCGCCATGTCGGGTAGTGATAAAATGTAGAATCTCTTCATATTTAGATAAACCGGGGAAGCGAATTACGGGAATATGCTCTCTACCAACTTCAGAAAATAACAGGGTTGTTTCCATAGTGCATCTGTTTTTAATCATAATTAATACGATTGTTTTGGTCGTTATTTTTCGTTATAGACGTATTGAGTCAGCCAGTTATAGAGAGGTGACCAGTCTTTATAAATATTAAAAACCAGTTTTAGCAGATTTCTGTTGTATAGTTCCGGAGGGAGGGGCATCTCAGTATGTACGGCAAGCCCGTTAAAACGAATTAATTCTTTCAGCTGTTCATCACTAATCTGGTACCCTTCTGGAATATTTTTATAAGAGGCTTTATTTATTAGATAATTCTGGTTTTCTTTTATCTTATTAATTATCTTTTTTAATTCTGCCCCACTTTCGGTATCAATAACTGCATCGCGGAATAAATGGAGTGCTTTGCGTGAAAAAGTTGCTATACCTGCAGATAGATGTAATTGTTCCGGTCTCAATTCAAAATAATAGCCAGAGGAATCCTTTGTTTTTCTAGCACCTTGCCAGAACCAGAGACCTAAATAAGCCCGATAAGGTTCCTGGACATTGGAATACCTGGTATCCCGATAAATACGTGATATGGAGCGATTTATACGTGGATCAGCCTGGACTCCGGGTGATATTTTTTGCAGCATATCACCCATCTCTATCACAAAAATAACGGCAGGTTGTAATACCTTTTTACTGTAATCTTTTTTTCGTGCTAAGAACCACTCACGGTTATTATTCTCTTTTAAATTTTTTAGAAAAAAGACAGTTTCAGCAGAAAAACCCTCAAAATTATTATTTTTTTGTGCCACCATAACAACATTCCTCCACTGATAATTCAGGCAGGTATGTTAAAGAGCCCCTTTTAAACCAATTTCTCCTGCTACCTCTCTCATACCTTTTATAGTGTCATCAATCAATTGGGAAAGACCTACACCCAGTAGTTCAGCACCTTTTAAGATAATATCACGGTTTACCCCGGCTGCAAAACTCTTATCCTTCCATTTCTTTTGAACTGATTTGACTTCCATATCCATCACACTTTTGGATGGCCTTACCAGAGCTGTAGTTACCACCAGACCTGTTAACTCATCTATGGCATAAAGTGTCTTTTCCAGGTTTGTTTCAGGTTTAACATCTGAACATATACCCCACCCATGGCTGATTACAGCACGGATATATTCTTCCGGCCAGCCTCTTTCTTCCAGTATTTCTTTGCTCTTCTGACAATGCTGTTCCGGATATTTATAGTAATCGAGGTCGTGGACTAATCCAATAATTCCCCACTTCTCTTCATCCTCACCATTTTTCCTGGCCATATACCTCATTACACCTTCTACCGCCAGGGCATGTTTAATAAGACTTTCATCAGGGTTGTACTCTTTTAGCAATTGCAAGGCTTCATCTCTGGTAGGTATATACTTATCCATATTTTAACCACCTCATATTTATTACAATTCAATTATGGTACTGCTACTTATTGCTATACATTATAGCATTATATGGTTAGAATTAAAAGTAAACTACTCGACAGTACTTTTTAAGATATTTAGGACACTTTTCATTTAGGAATTTTAGATAGTATTTTTGGAGGATTTTTGACTATTCCGGCAGGAATATTATCAAGAATATGAAAATGCCTTTAAAGATGGGGTTAATAGAAAATTGTTTTTTAATTTCCTATTAATCCCCCAACTTAAAAGTAAAAAACGAAAAATATATAAAAGCACATATTTATTATAAAAAATTAAAAAAATTGTTTTCCTGAATTGATTTTTTAGATAAAGCGACTCCCCGGATTTTCCAGAGGTTTTCCCATCTTACAAAGGGGACACTTATCAGGAGCATAGGTATTTATATTCATTTTTAAAGCACTATAGAGAGGTAAATCTAGAAGATTAAATTCCGGACTTCTTCTGTCAACAATACAGGCTACTCCTATCACATCTGCTCCTCTTTCTTCCACCAATTTCTTCACTTCCATGGTAGAGGTGCCAGCGGTAACAACATCCTCTGTAATCAGTACCTTCTCACCCGGCTTTATTACAAAACCCCTTCGGAATTGCATAATTCCATCTTTACGTTCTGCAAACATTGCCCTCTTATTTAATTGTCTCCCCAGTTCATATGCTACAATTATACCTCCTAAAGCCGGTCCTACCACAATTTCCATATCGAGGTCTTTAACTTTTTCAGCAATCAGTTCCAGCACCCTCCTGGCATAAGAAGGGTATTGTAAAATTCTAGCGCATTGAATGTAACCATCGCTATGAGTACCAGAGGTAAGCAAAAAATGTCCATTTAATATCGCCCCTGTCTTTTTAAGTATTTCTAAAACCTCTTTTTCTTCAAAATTCAACATATTATGACCCTTTTCTTTTAATAATAAATCTTCCATATTGCCTATCCTCCCATATTTATATAATTCCTCGAATCTCTTCTAATGATTGAATCCCCGCTGCTTCCAGAAAATCATCAATCTCCGCAATAATCTTCAGACAGGAATGAGGATGTATAAAATTAGCAGTACCTACCTGTACACAGCTCGCTCCAGCCATTATAAATTCAAGGGCATCTCTCCCACTGCAAATGCCGCCCATTCCCATAACCGGTATACTTACCTTCTGGCAAACTTCATGAACCATACGAAGGGCAATCGGTTTAATAGCAGGGCCTGAAAGACCGGCGTAGATGTTGTCAAAGACCGGTTTTCTTCTATCAATATCAATAACCATAGCCTTAAAGGTATTAACTAAGGATAATCCATCAGCACCTTCTTCCTCACAACATTGAGCGATCTTAACAATATCATCGGCATTTGGGGATAATTTAACTATCAGAGGTAGATTTGTAACAACCCTGACCTGTCTCACCAGCCCTCTGGTAACAGAAGAACTTATTCCAAAATGCATTCCTCCCTCTTTTACATTGGGACAAGATATATTCAGTTCAACCATATCGACTCCTTCTTTACTGAGATAGTCTATTGCCTCAATGTATTCTTCTCTTGTTGAGCCGTTAATATTGGCAATAATCCTCACTCCCTGCTCTTTTAATTTTTTCAAAAGAGGTAGATCCTGTTTATAAAAAATTAAAAGAGCAGGGAG
>JAKQEP010000118.1 GCA_029556475.1 Candidatus Atribacteria bacterium | reverse complement strand
TACCGGATGTTAAGCTGTACTCCACCGCCTCTTTTTTGAATTCCTCACTATACTGTCTTCTTTTTGTTTCCATTACTCATAACCTCCATATAGTATAAATTATAGTCTTATCTGGTTGTCCAGTAAAGCGGGGGAGGTTCGAATAATACTTGCAAATATTACAAAGATTGTTATTTATCTGTTATCACAAATCAAGAAAGGAGTTTTTACGATACAGGATAGGAAAACAATGGGATGAGAAAAGAAAAGAAAAAATATAATCTATACTAATTTTATAGTTTATGCCACTTCTGATGAGGTAATCATTTTAATAAACTTCTGTGTTAAATGGGGGTCAAACTGGCTTCCCCGCCTCCTTCTCAATTCTTCAACAGCCTCCTTTTTGTCCATTGCTTTACGATAAGGACGCTCGTTGGTCATGGCTTGATAAGCATCAACTATGTGAATAATTCTGGAGAGCAGTGGTATATCCTCTCCCCTTATTCCCTGTGGATAACCCTGACCATCCCAGAATTCATGATGATACAAAATAGCTTCGGCAATATTGCTCAGTTCCGGAGAAGTTTTGGCGATTCTGAAACCAATCTCGGGGTGTCTTTTTATTTCTTCCCATTCCTCTCCGCTCAGCCATCCTTTTTTTAGAATTATCTCTTCACTTATGGCTATTTTTCCAATATCACAGATAGCAGATAGGAGTATTAGTTTATTCAATTCTGTCTTTTCCAATTGCAAAGTATCGCCAAATTTAGTGGCACAATCAATATAATTCTGCCGATATTCCTCTGTATCATATTTTTTTTGTTGTAGGGCTTTTTTCATTGATACTATAAGAACACTATCTGAAGCCTGTCTGTCAAATATCTTATAGCGATACATCCTGCTCTCTGCTTCGCTTACTATAGCATTGATATTCTCAGAATCGATTTCTTTGGTTGCTATTCCGAAAGAGATGCTAAGAGGAAGAGTAAGAGTGCTTCTTCTCTGGCATTCTTGTTTTACCCGATTAATGATTTCAATTCCCTTCTCTTTGGTGGTATAGGGAAGAATAATACTGAATTCATCACCACCCCAGCGACTGATCACATCACTCCTTCTGAAACACGATTTTAGAACTTCAGCAATTCGGATTAAAAGCTGGTCACCATGTTGATGACCAAAAGTATCATTAATCGTTTTCAGGTTGTTGACATCACCAATGATTATGCTCAAGGGTAAATTCCTGATATTATCCATTTTTTGAATCTCTTCTTCAAAATAAGCCCGATTATATAGACCGGTCAGCTTATCATGAAAACTCAGATATTTGATTTTTTCTTCATATTCTTTACGTGAAGAAATGTCTAAAAGGATGCTTTGAAAGCCGATGGTTTTACTTTTTTCATTTTTTATAGCAGTAGCATAGCATTCTACTGGCAGCAAGGAACGGTCTTTTTTGATTAAATTATATTCCTGGGGTGGGCTATCATTTTTGAATAGAAATTTTTGTACTTCACTTTTACTATTTGGGCGCCCGGGGAGGGAGGCTAATTGCCAGATGGTCTTCTCTTCTAATTCTTCCGCCGTATAACCGAGCATTTCGATGCCCTTTTTACTAATAAATCTAATATTACCCTTAAGATCTGTTTCCATTACCATACCCGGTAATATTTTGATTAAATCAAGAAATATCTCCCCTAAATTCCTTCCCTCAAGGTATTTTTTATCTTTAGATTTTTTGGGAGCTTTTAGCTTTTTTACTAAATCACTCATAAATTTACCCTGATTTATTTAATAAAATAATATTAAAGCCAATTGCAGGTCTTTTTCTTGAAGTTTAAATGCGAGTTTCTAAAACTATTATAACATAATATATTTAGTAATGCTTCTTATCTTTTCATTGCCTCTTTTCTCATATCCTCAGGCATCTTTTCAATAGCATATCTTAATGCAGTACGCGGCATCTTTTCTCTATTCTTCAGAACATACTCATAAACCTCTTTTTGATATGCCTCACTGGCCGATTTAAGTAGCCACCCATACCCCTTTCGGACCATATCATCCTTATCAGACATTAGTCTGTCGCTAATTTCAAAAATATCGTTAAGAAAATAACCTTTTCTGGCCGGAATAATCAGAGATACTGCTGCAGCTCTTTTTACCCAGCGGTTTTCGGAGGAAGCCCAATCCTTTAATTCTTCAACAAATTCTGGAAACTTCATCAAATAATCACCCATGGTATGGTTACAGAAGGAATCACATTTGGCCCAATTATTGATATATTTCTCAATCCATCTCTGGAAAATGTACCAGTCATTCTCATCAGTTAGTTCAATCATTTCTGGAAGCCAGGAACTGACTATATGTGCTTCCTCACTATAATCTGAAGAAAAAAGCTGTTCACACAACTTATATATTTCGTCCTTTTTTAGTGTCTTTACCTCGGGCCAGAATTGTCTGGCAATTCTGGTACAATGTTGTATGTTAACCCCATAACATTTAATCGGTTCTTTGAAAAAACGCTGTGAGCTTGCTAAGGTCTTTTTATCAGCTTTTTCTCTTAATACTGTTCTGATTCTATCAGCTATACTGTTCACTTATTCATTCTCCCCTATATCAAATCTTACTCTTGTCATAATTGTGAGTATTCCTCCCTTCCGTCTTTGCGAGTCTGCCTCTGACAGACGAAGCAATCTCACCCACTGTAGTCCACACTCTTTCCTATCCCTTCTACTCACATCTTTGCATTTTATTCCCACACTTCCACCCGCATTTATTTATTTCAATTTTACCAAATACTATATACCAACGACCAATTACATTTATTCCCGCAATAATTTAACCAAAAACCAATAACTAAAAAACTCTTTCAATTATTCCCATGTCTTTATTCACTAAATACCAACTACTAACGACCAACGACTACTTCCACTTACGCCCACATCTCTATTAACTAAATAACTATTAGCTCATATGCCACCAGGTCTATGTTACTATAATATCATAGAACGAAGGAGGTTATATGAGATGACAGTATGTATCGATAATCATTTACTCAAATCACCAGAGGGTTGCTTCAAACGTGATATC
>JAKQEP010000047.1 GCA_029556475.1 Candidatus Atribacteria bacterium | reverse complement strand
ACCAGCATCCCTTATGGGGGATAGTGTAAAATTTTAGTAGGGGTTTTCTAAGATATCACTTGCCAGTGAGTCAACAAAAAAGGTAGACTTACCTCATAGAATAAACTAAAAGAAAAAGAAGAAACATTCTTTTTCTAAAAGGAGGTAAATCTACCTAATGAAAGAATTATGTCTAACAATCACATTACCGTCTCTACAAGTAAGAATACCAGAAGATAAGCTTGATATCCAGCACCTGGAGAAATTTGTTTTTCAATTAGTCAAAACCATAGGCCGGCATGTTCTAACCGAAATACTCCAGTTCCTTGACAACAAATTACAGGAAGAAAGGCCAAGAGGAAAACTTTCCAACTGTGGAAAGCGCAACAAGTACCTCTTGACCCTCTTAGGGGATATCACCTACCATAAGCATCTCTACCGGGATAAAGAGGGCAAGTACCGGTTTCTGTTGGATGAAGCCCTGGGCTTAAAACCCAATCAGCGTATGAGCACACATTATCAGAAGATCACCGGGCTATTCTCCTTTCTTGCCGGCAGTTACCGTAATGCCCAAAGGTTTCTCGGATACTGTTACGGGGACTCGGTAAGTTTTGAATGTATCCGCAGGCAGGTACAGCTCCATGGTAGGCGTATTCAACAACAGGAAGAACACACCTTTGACCAAAACTTAGAAGAGGCCTTAAAACCAACAACATTTATCTCAAATAAATCAACGGGAGAGCCCCTCTACCTGGAAGTAGACGGTACCATGATTCACCTGCAGAAACAAAAGAAGAAAAAAGCAGAATTAAAACTTGCCATCATCCACAGGGGAAAAGAAAAACGTTATCTCACAGGAAAATCACAGGCCAAAAAGCTCAAAGACAAATTAGCCTATGCCGGTCTTGGCCCAGCAGATGAATTTATGGCTAAAGTGAGCTTACTTGCCGAAGAGAAATATCAGGTATATGATCATAACCTCATCTTAGTCGGAGGGGATGGTGCCACCTGGATTAAAGAAGGAGCTAGGGATTATTTCCCTAACTGTATCTATCAATTATGTCCTTTCCACTTAAAACGCAAACTAACCCAGAGTCTTTCCTATAACCGTAAAACAAAATTACAGATGAGTTCACTCTTGCAGGAGGGCAGGATCCCGGAAGCACTCCTTTTCCTGGAAGAGGAAAAAAGACAGTATCCCCAAAAGAAGAAAGAATTAAATGAACTGATCACTTATCTTATCAATAATCAAGAGGGAATCAATGCCGTAGATCGCCTAAAAGAGGAAGGATTACCTGTAGATACCATGGGAGCCATTGAGGGCAATATCGACAAAATACTGGCCAATCGCTTCAAGAAAAGGGGCATGAGCTGGAGCCCCTCCGGAGCACTTAATTTAGCCAAAATAGGGCAATTAATCATCAATGAGGACTGGGATGACTTCTTTCCTTCCGAAGAAGAGATAACCCTCAAACAGATAGAGCCTAAAGAAGAATACCATTTCCCCAAAGAGGATAAATATGACCGCCATTATTCTCTTCCTGTCTTGGTTGGTCCTCATCAGGACAGGGATTGGGTAAAACAATTAAGAAAGTTAATCAGTATTTATTAATTAAATTATTAACAAAAAAATATAGGAGTATATTATTAGAATGTATTGCTATTATTATTTTCGTTTTACTGTTAGAATTTGTTTATTATCGCTTACTCTGTAACCTGATTTCATTTCCCTAATTTCTGAGGTAAGGAAAAGTACCCACAAGTTGTTGACACGAACTATTTTAAAGTGAAATTTTTCATTTGGATAAATTTGTTCTATAATATTGTTAATAAAAAATAAATATAAAAAGTCTGCGGAAGAGTATAAAATAAAAATTTAATTTATAGGAGGTTGAAAAGATGAAATTAAGCAGTTTTGACTTTGAACATGAAGGATTGATTCCTGAAAAATTCACCTGTGACGG
>JAKQEP010000045.1 GCA_029556475.1 Candidatus Atribacteria bacterium | reverse complement strand
GATATAAATATTCTATACTGACCTTAAGAATAAGGAGGTCGGTATAGAATATGAAAAAGATAAGAGAAAAGGCAATTAAAAGATATCTAAACGGTGAATCTCCGAAAGAGATCTACCGGAGCCTGGGCAAAGGAAAGACCTGGTTCTTTAAATGGCTCAAGAGATACAAGTTGGAGGGAGCCAACTGGGCAGCTGAACACCCCAGGAGACCCCATCAAAGCCCAAAAAGGATTAATCAGGAGATAGAACAGATGGTTATTGCTACCAGAAGGAGACTGGAAAATAAGTTATATACACAAATTGGGGCTTTAAATATTTTCTGGCAATTAAGACAGGAAGGTATCAAGCCCCCTTCTATTGCTACCATCAATCGTATTTTGAAAAGAAATAATCTGATTCAAAGACGGGAAAAGTATGTTCCAAAAGGGACTTCCTATCCCTCTTTAGGTGTAACCCAAAGCAATGATTTGCATCAGCTGGATGTGATAGGCCCCAGATACCTGAAGGGAGATGGTCGCTTTTACTCTATC
Source organism: Candidatus Atribacteria bacterium (assembly GCA_029556475.1). Taxonomy (GTDB): domain Bacteria; phylum Atribacterota; class Phoenicimicrobiia; order Phoenicimicrobiales; family Stramentimicrobiaceae; genus Stramentimicrobium. The sequence goes on along the minus strand of JAKQEP010000045.1, from coordinate 4,516 downwards.
AACGTCATTGATGCCTTTGATCGCAGAGGAACTATTTACCCCCATCGCAGGAAGAACCGAATGGCTATTATAAGTGGGCTGATACACTGCTGGCGTATACTGGGAATACCCTCATATTTACAGATGGATAATCTGCTCTGCTCCAGAGGCAGCAATCGATATCCACATTCTTTAGGTATTATTATCCGACTCTGCCTATCTTTGGGTATAGAACCTATTTTTATTCCGATTAGAGAACCCTGGCGTAATGGTATCATTGAACATTTCCAGCTTAACTTTGATCAGATGTTTTTTAGGAGCCAGTCTTTTGTCAATTTCAATGACCTCTTTCAAAAGGCCGGAGATTTTGAGCAATTTCACAATAAAAATCAACGTTATAGTACCCTGGGAGGATTGACCCCTTCTCAGAAATGTACTGGCAATATCAATTATTTATCGGAATCTTTTCCATTACCAGAAAAATTGACTATTTTCCCCGGATATGTCCATCTCATCCGTTTCATTCGCAGTAGCCATCTTCTGGATGTCTTTGGAGAAAAATTCGTTATGCCAGCTGATGTAGAATACGAATATGTCTGGGCTACTATTGATACGGCCAAAGAGAGGCTGGGCGTTTATCATGATCATAAGTTAGTAGCTGAGTATGATTATCCTTTGCCGAAAAGCTCTATGTTATTGCCAAAGATCGATTGATACAGTTTACGATGTATTGATATTTTTTCTAGTTAATAGTTCACGATCTATTGATACTTTAGTATCATTAAGAGAGTTCACTATGTCTTGATATTTATGACATAATAGTTAAAATAAAAAAGAAGATATCATGCCAGATTTTCTATACTATAGAGCAGGGGTTTGGTAAGGAAATAGATTACCTGCCAGCAAAAATCTTGCAAGAGATATGCTTCACATTCAATAATATTCTGTTAATAGAAACTCTTTATCTATCTTGTCTCCATGGCTTTGTTAACAAGTAAGGTATTCTTGTATTGAGAACATTTTTTATTCTATCTCTTCTCAATTGAGATAAAAAGTTCCCAATGTTTAGCCAGCTAAATACATTATAAGGGTGAATTATTTTTTGTCAATAATAGTAAGACAATTTTATAAAAAGATTTTAACAGTTTGTTCCTTCTTATCCATATCCATACTCATAATCACATATTTTATTGATTACTTGGTTAGATTTTGGTTTAATAATAGGTAAGTATAATTGAAAAGCAGATTGAGCAATATTTTGGAGAAGGGGTAAATAGTGCCATGTGTGATACCATTGTTGCACTGAATTCCATAGAAGGGAGAGGTTATACCTATTTTGGTAAAAAAAGTGACAGGGAACCTGATGAAGTACAGAATATTAAAATCTTTCCCAGAATTAAATACCCCAAGAGGGCTAAGGCAACCTGTACCTATATCGCTATTCCCCAGATTGGTGAGACTGCACGGGTGTTGCTCTGCCAGCCATTCTGGATGTTCGGGGCAGAGATGGGCGCAAATGAATATGGAGTGATAATAGGTAATGAAGCTATTTTTACCAGGGAAAAACCTTCTCAAACAGGATTGACCGGAATGGATCTGGTCAGATTAGGGCTGGAACGTAGCAAGTCAGCCAGGGAGGCCCTTAAGGTTATTATTCAATTGTTAGAAGAATACGGGCAGGGTGGTAACTGTGGATACCGCTATAAGTTGAATTATATGAATAGCTTTATCATTGCAGATGAGAGAGAGGCCTATGTCTTAGAGACAGTAAAAAAATGGTGGGCATGGAAAAAGATAGAGGATTACTGGAGTATCTCTAACATCATTTCTCTGGAGCAGGATTATGATGAGTGTTCCGAGGGGCTTATCGTAAATGCTATAGAGAAGGGTTATTGTAAGAGTGAAAAAGATTTTAATTTCAGGAGATGCTATTCCGATAGATTTATGTCCCGGGCTGCCGGAGGAGTAGTGCGCGAAAAAAGGTCCAGAGAATTGATAAGAAAAAAATATGAGAAATGTAATACAAAAGATCTGATAAGTATCCTCAGAGACCATGGAGAAGATGCGAATTGCGAGGAAAAACAGGATAATAAGCCATGGAGACCGGATAGGAGCAAAAATACCGTATGTCTTCATGCCAAAGACCCTATAGTTCGCAGAACTCAGACCGTATGTTCTTTAGTGGCTAAGGTTGGCCAGGATGGGCATTTTTATTATACTACAGGTGCTTCGAACCCCTGCCTTAGCCCCTATTTCCCCCTATTTTTTAGTGACACTACTATACCGCAAGGTTATCAGGAAGGAGGGCCTGATTACAGTGAAAATTCTTACTGGTGGGAAAATGAAAAATACCACCGACAGGCATTACAAAATTTTCCTGATGCTTTATCCAAGATCCAACCTTTAATTGAGCATTATGAACAAAGGATGTTTTCAGAAATAGAGAATAGTAATACAGAAATTACCCAGAACTTGCTCGATGGTTATTTTAAGGAAGCACAAGAGATAGTGGAACAATGGGGCTTGAAGTTAAAGGATACCAATCCTGAAAAAACAAACTGGTTTTACCGATATTACTGGTTAAAGTATAATAAGTTGAATAAGATTAAATAGATGTGATAAGGACATACCTGACATGGTTGCTTTAGCTGGCAATATTTATTTAAAGAGTTTTATTTGGGGAGGTATATTGAAATGAATAAAGATTTTTTCCTTAACAAAAGCAATAAAAAAAATATTTTTATTATTCTTGTTCTGGCACTTCTATTCTTTGTTTTATGCAGTTCAGCACAGTCTCAAACACTAAAATATGGGTCACTTTCAGTTGAGTCTTATCCCAGAGGGGCAAAGGTTTACCTGGACAATAATTATAAAGGAACCACCCCTTTAAATTTAAAGAATATTGCTATCGGTCAATACACTCTTAAACTGGTTCTGGAGGGCTACCAGGATTGGACCAGCACAGTGGTAATTTTACCCATTCTAACGGTAACTATTTCGGCAGATCTGGTCCCTGAAAAGGACGAGGGTTTTGGTTCAATCTCAGTTAATTCAAATCCACAAGGAGCTGATATTTATATTGATGGTGCCTTTGCAGGGATAACACCAATAAATATACAGAACTTTTCTTCCGGTAGATATAGAATTAGAGTAACTTTACCCGGTTATGAAGACTGGTTTGACGAGATATTTGTTACTTCACGAAAGACAGAAAGGGTAAATGCTGAATTGGTGCCTCGGCCCAATTACGGCTCATTATCGCTCTATTGTGATCAGAATGATGCTAAAGTATTTCTAAATGGTGTTTATAAAACAGATATTTTTGACACTCCCACTGTCATAGAGGATTTAGATAGTGGAAATTATGAGATAGTGGTAATCAAAGAGGGATTCAGAGCCTGGGTTGGAGATATAACGGTCAATGTTAATGAGGAAACATCTCTTGATGTTATTATGACCGAGATTTTTGGATAAACATAACCTTAACATATCTTAATATATATAGTAGAATTTGTAAGCTTTAGTATTTAATTATCTTTTTCTAAAGGATTGGTGGCTTCAGCAGTAATGACACTGTTTGCAATTTTCCATTCCCTGTGCTCATCGCTTACCTGTCCTCTAATTGAGTTAAAGAGGAAAAGCGCCAGTAAAAAGGTAGAGGCATTACTGAATGGTTGAGCATAAATAAATCCAGAAAACCCAAAATATTTATTTAGGGTAAAAAGAGCAGGAATGTAGAAAAAATCACGGGCCAGGGCTAAAATCAAAGCAGGCCTTCCTTTGCCTAAAGCCTGGAAGTTGGTTCTTATTAAAAATTGAATTCCAATAAAGGGTAGAGATATAATCATAGCTCGCATAATCTGAATACCATATGTGATTACCTCTGTATTGTTGATGAAGATTTGAATCATCTTTCCGGCAAAGAGATAGAAAAAGAAGACAAAGAAGAAAGAAACACTGGCAGCCATAACCAGGGCTGTTTTAATAATTTTATTCATTCGTTCAATTTTTCTGGCACCATAACTATATCCAATTAAAGGTTGTGTGCCTTCTGCCAATCCAGTTAAAGTCATGATACACATGGAAAATATACGGCGATTAACACCATAAGCAGCTACTATCAAATCATTATAACTGGCAGCAACGTAAATACCTATAATATTGGTGATGTTTATCATTATATTGTATGATGAAGCAGGTATCCCTACTTTCAGGATCTCCAATAAAATATCACTTCGAAAAGAAAAATATTTCCAGTGAAGAGAAACCATACTTTTCTTCATAAGGTAAAAATTAAAATAATAGAAGAGAGCAACTCCCTGTCCGATTATGGTAGCAATAGCAGCTCCTTTTACTCCATATCCCAGGACAAATATGAAGATAGGATCTAAAACTATTGTAAATTTCAACCGAAAAGTGCACCATATTTCACTCCAAAAGTACACCACTAACTGTAAAAAAATTAACTCAATTTAAATCATCTTTTTCTTCCTCCTGTTTAGCTAGCCACTCTTTGGTTTCCTTCAGCCGGAAGGAG
>JAKQEP010000095.1 GCA_029556475.1 Candidatus Atribacteria bacterium | reverse complement strand
CTCATCTGCCATGGGATGATGGATACCAACGTCAATTTTCAGGATACCGTGCGCCTCGTCCAGCGTTTAATAGAGCTGGGTAAGGAAAACTGGGAGGTGGCTATTTATCCGGTAGAAAATCATTCTTTCCGGGCAACTTCCTCCTGGCTGGACGAATACCGTCGCATTTTCAAGCTGTTTGAGACCAATCTAAAAGGGAAATAAAAACGCCAAGCAGGAAGACAAATTACCCTATTATACCAAACATGGCTATCAAAACTTCGATAAAAATGGTTTAAATCTGCTGGGGTAATACTATGAAAAGGAAAGTCTGGTTAGTGGCCTGGATAATTTTCCTCTCTATTAGCTGGTTTGGGGTAAATAACAGGAAGTCAGAAGCCAGAATGGTTCCGGCTTCTGACTTGTCTCGCTCGCCCGGACTCTCTACCGAGATACTACCGCAGGAGAAAAAGAAGAGGCAATTCTCAGAAAGCGAGCCCGTCATGATCGCGGAAATAAATCTTTATGAATTAAAGAACGGTCCCTATCAGCTCTCATATCTAAAGTTTGACCATAAAGGCAGACTATTCTCGGTGGATTATAAACAGGGATTAATCTATAGATTTGACTTTTCTCCAGATTGGAAAAAGATTCAATCTTTTTCTTTTGGAAAGGGGCTGGGCCAGGGGCCGGGTGAGCTCTCACGGGTTTTGGACATCAAGATATTCAACGATGATATTTACCTGGTTGATGAAGGCAAAGGAGCGATTGAAATCTATACAACAGATGGAGCTTATAAGACAAGCCTGAAAACAGGGAACTTAGTTCCAAGGAAATTGACTGTGCTGAAGGATAGTCTGGTGATAGAGACGCTGGTTCCAGCTGATCGCCTCTTTTATCTCTTTGACCTATCGGGTAATTTTAAGTATTCATTTGGTGAATATATCGAAAAGAAAGGAAAGGATAACAGCACTTATCAGGATAACGCGCTTTCAGAAAGCTTCTCTGAAAAATACTTTTATTACCTGCCCCGCTTCTTTGGTTTTGTCGCTTTATATCAAGGCGACAAATTAGTTATGATTAAAGAGACAATTGACGGCCTAAAGAAAGGAAGCCATAACCTGCCCCTGGTTAAGACTCTAACCGACGGAACCGTCAGAATAGGGACTGCCAGAATAGTAGATAGAAAATTCGAAACTGTTTATGAATATTCTCTTAGCGATAAATATCTGTTGATCAGAGCCTATGACTATGAAGAAAAAGAAAGTTACTGGGATATCTATGAAGCCAAAACTTTTAATTATCTCCTCAGTGTAAAAAATAAGCCTTCAGCCAGTTATTTTGCTCTTTTTAGAAATATCGTAGCTACGTTGTTAGAAATGGAGGAAGGCACCAAACTTCAGATTTATGATCTCGGCCGGGTTCTAAAAGAAGCCTCTTCTTTAATAAAACAATAATTAACCTGCCTTGTCTATATCGATTGTTTTTAACCGTATCAGGCAGGCATCAAAGCTACTATGGTGGTACAAAATCCTATGATAGGCAACATAGCCCAGGATTAACGACACAAACGAACAGATCCTTCTTAATTTCTTGACATTAACCACAGATTTTCATAGAATCTCTGTGGTTAATAACCACAGATATTAGGAAAAAGATTGAAGCTATGAACATCGATGATTTAAAAAGAGTTATTATTGAGCAGCGGGAAGAAATAAATGAAATATTAAGCAAAGAAAAAATTATAGAGAGAGAACTACCTGCCGGCGAGCTACTGAAATCTCTAACTCACCCGAATATCCTGGTAATTTCAGGAATAAGAAGAAGCGGAAAATCGATATTATCATTATGCCTTTTGAAAAGAGAATCCTATGGTTATATCAACTTCGATGATGAAAGATTGGCCTCTATTAAGACTGAAGACTTAAACCGAGTTTTGCAGGCATTTTATGAACTATATGGCGATAGATTAAATTATCTCATTTTTGATGAAATCCAGAACATCCCCGGCTGGCAGCTTTTTGCCAATAGGCTGAGGAGAACTAAAAGAATAATTTTAACCGGTAGCAATGCCAATCTTCTATCCGGTGAGCTGGCCACTCATCTTACTGGCAGATATTTAGATTTTATCCTTTATCCATTCTCTTTCCGGGAGGTTTTAAAGCTGAAAGATATGGCCTTCGACGCAGATAGCTTGTTATCGACCAGAAACATAGCAACCATTAAGAACCTCCTGAACGAGTACCTGATCTTAGGAGGTTTCCCTGAAGCTTATAAATTCGGAAAGGCAATTATAAGTAAGGTTTATTCAGACATAATAGCCAGAGACATCCTCTTCCGGTACAGAATCAGAGATAAAATGACTTTCCGGGAGTTAAGCAAATACCTGGTTTCAAATTTTGCTAAAGAGGCGGTCTTTGCCAGATTATCAAAAACTTTTGCTATCAAAGATGTTCACACGGTGCGGAATTATGTTAGCTATCTTGGAAACAGTTATCTTATTTTCCTGGTAGAAAAATTTTCTTTTAAGCTAAAACAGCAAATGCTCGCCCCCAAAAAGATATATTGTGTGGACACAGGCCTCATCAATTCTGTTGCCTTTCAGTTTTCAGACAATAAAGGCAGACTGATGGAAAACGCTGTGGCGGTTGACCTTCAAAGGAGAAAAGCTTATTTTAACCGGGATTTAGAGATTTATTACTGGAAGGATTATTCTGGAAGAGAAGTAGACTTTGTTCTAAAGGAAAAACAGCGAGTAAAAAATCTTCTACAGGTCTCTTATGATTTAAACGATATAAGCGTGAAAGAAAGAGAGTTTAGATCTTTAATAGCAGCCAGCGAGGAATTAGGCTGCGACCAGCTAACCATGATTACCTGGGAGGAGGAAAGAGAAGAAAAATACAAAGGCAAAAAAATTCAGATTGTCCCCCTGTGGAAATGGCTCCTTTTTAACTGACTATCTCAATAGCAACCTCAATAAGGTTGAAGAGACTGAATTTTAACATTATTAGAATTGATCGGATTATAATATCAGGGAGGGAGGCCATGAGGCACCGGGCCTGTTGGCTATTCATCGCTTTAGTTTTATTAGCCCCGTGGGGCTGTTCTCGACAGCCTAAAGCTCCTAACTCACCTCTATCTTCATCAGAAATCAAGGTTTTGTCCTCAGCCAGGAAAATGGAAGACATATTTTTGAAGACGGCTGAGATCGAGCTGGAACTGACTGGAAACAGCGCCATTAGCACCATGAGTGATTTCGTGCGTGACTCGAAGGGAAATTTCATCGTGGCCGATGGGACTCACCAGAACAATGTCTGGATATTCAGTTCAGACGGGCATTTTATACAAAACTTAGGGCGGCAGGGTCAGGGACCGGGTGAGTATTCCACGCCGCTAAAGCTTGATCTAAACCCCGAAGGAGATATTATCCTGGTAGATTATCTAGGAAGGCGCCTTATCTTTTATGACCGCAATTACCAGTATAAAAACCAAATACTGGTTAAAGGCCGGATGTACCGTTCTGTGCACGTCAACCATAAGAATGAAATATTCATGTACGAAGGAATGGTAGGGCCCATGGTCCGTGAGGTTTTTGACACCATTAAAAAACTCAATAATGATGGGGAAACAATCTTAAGTTTTGCCCCGATACCAGAAGAGGTTTTTAAGTTTCTCTTTTCCTGCTCTAATGACGGAATGGCCATAGACAAGGACAATTTTATTTATGAAATGAATCCATTATTTTATCGGATCAGGAAATATACCTCAGATGGACAGCTGGTCAAATCATTCGTCAATCCCCATTTCCAGCAGCCTGAACTAAAAGAAGGAAAGGAGGTTATTCTGAGTGGCCCCTATTACTTAGAAAAAGGCTTGTTGCTTGTCCAGCTCCAGAACCATCTTGATATATTTGATACTGAAGGGAATTTTCTCGTTGGTGGAATCCCCTTATCTCTGAACATTATCTACTCTGATGGAAATTCCATTTATCTTGAAAAATGGGAAGAGCCACAGTCCGGCGAGCAATTTCCCAATCCTGCCATCATCTCATACAAACTAAAACTCTGATTTTTGGGCTTTAACTAAAAACCGGAGCTTATTTTAACAAGTGAAAAATCAGAGACTTTTTAATTTTATGTTCTGACCCTGTAGAAAATTAATAAACTTTATACTGACCCCCTGAATTGAATCTATGCTTTGTTTGATAAGATAATTCGGAATATCCTTCTTGAATTTCACTAAAACTTCATTTGGAACATATTCTTCTTGATAGGCATAGTCAATTTGTGCAGGAGATAAGTTAATACTCTTGAATAAAAAAAATGTGGAGAATATTAAAATAAAGATTACCAATCCCGATAAATAGATTTTTTTCATTTTTGTTTACTCTCCTTCTTTAAATCTATCTTTTGTAGCTTTTTTGGGCACCAAAGTTATTCTTTTGGCTCTCCTAAAAAAGCCTGATCCTGAAGCCCAACTTTAAGGAGAATCCACTTAAATCCAGAGCAGCTTTTCGCATATTTCTAAACTCGTCGCTAGCCGGCATTGACGAAGACGTTATAAGACATGGTTCGAACCGGTCATATTGTGAATTGTATTTCTCGCCGATATAAAGAACTCCTTCTCCGTCTTCTACCCCTCCGGATGTGGTCCCTTTTAACTTTCTCAGCTTTGAATATCTGCCCTGAGCCTCAACTATCAACGCCAAAAAGCTGTTCAATTTATGCTCAAGACCAATTCCTCCAATTAAACCAGGTCCATGAGATTTTACTGAATAGAGGACTGGTGGGGGCATGAGTGGACTGGATTCCCAAACACTAAGATAACACTTGGAAATAGAATAAGTTAAACCCAGATTGAGAGATAGTTGAAGTTTGGGACCAGAAAGGACAAGATAACGGCCTCTTAAGGTCAAGGGCCAGACTTTAATTTGTTGTTCGATATAGTATTCCCGGTAATAGGGATAAGGTAGAACATCTTCCGTAAAGTCAAAACTGCTTTCCTTTTTTTTGGATGAAAAGCCTAATTCAGCTTCGATTGCCCATTGAGAACTTAAATCCCAACTTACAGCCAGGCCTGCTTCAGGAAAATCACGAAGCATGTTTATCTGGCCACCCTGGTAGCTGGACGTTTCTGTCAAGAATTTATCATATGATTTTAAATAAGTATTTAAATCTCCGACATTCATAAAGCGGTACCCGACCATCAAGTTGATATTTAATTCTGGCTTGAAAGTTCTCTTTTCCTCTGAATGAGCAATTCGGTTTACAAAAAAAAGAGAACTTATTGAAACGACAATAATGATTCCCTTAGATTTTATTGATTTTTTTAATCTCAATATACCCTCCTAAGCGCAAATCACTTTACCTGTTAAAAGATAAATAATATACCACGCTTGGTCAAGCCATGTATCTGACCTAATGCAGTGAAGTATAAGATATTTTGATTCTCAGCTGAGTCTACGAATAAATCTTGAGGCCAGATTAGACAACTCTTAAAATTACGTGAATGAAGCCAATAAATTCGAGCTGTCTGTGCATTATTTAGGGGTTACGCGTGACTCTCGAGAAGCCCATCTGGACGATATAGAAATCTTTCTTTACAAAGAACAAGTCTATATGAAAACAGATTTTGACCTTGAAGGAAAGTTGAGAAATCAAATAACTAATTGATAATAATATGTATGAGAGTTATTATAATAATATCTTAAACTGATGATGGGGAGTATGGTCATGGCCAGGCATTCGGGTCAAATATCAGAAGTTCAAATCAAAGACAGGCAAAATGGGTTAAAAATACTGATCGCTATCTTCATTTTACTGGCTCTCTCAACGGACTTTATTTATGGAATTCAGCTAAACGATCTGCTGCTGGCCGAAAAAGATGGGCTACTTTATTGCTATAAGGACGGGAATCCGGATCTCGATGAAAATGTCGAGGATTTCGAAATTATCATCTATAAGCTCCCGAGGAATTAGAATTCAATAATAATATTGAAAACCATTTCTAGCTTTCCTAAAATTTCTCCTTTGAGATTAAAGTAAATACACACTCGGTCTTAAGCATCATTTAATACGTCTCATATTGAAATTTCCAACAGTTTAATCAATAATAACGATATGAAAAAAAAGCCCAGTACAGATTACACGAAAGCTGAAACTAACAAAATAGCTATTAGAGAAAGCGACGAGGAATATGGGAAGAAATTGGACATTGGGATTTCCCGAACCTGTAAATGTCCGAGGAATCATTTAAACTGTATGTCCCCAAAGGAGTGGCTTAAAAGTCAGCTGGGGGTATGGCAATTTTTTTATGAATCGAGGGACATAAGAGATAAACAATTGCATCCGGCTACTTTCCCGATATCTCTTTGCAAAAAAATTATCGAATTATTTACGCATGAAGGAGAATTAGTTTTAGACCCATTTGTTGGGAGTGGAACGACTTTGATTGCTGCTGCCGACCTTAATAGGAACGCTGTCGGGTTCGATCTTCAGGAAAGTTATATTAAACTCTGTGAAAGAAGATTAACCGAACAAAAAGTGCTTTTTAATAATTCGCGACAGGTTGCTATAAAAGACGATGCGAGGAATATTGATAAATATATAGAACCAGATTCAGTCAGCTTGATATGGACCTCCCCACCCTATGCAAATTTATTAAACCGACCAAGAAAAAACAAGTCAAGAAGGTTTAGGAATAACGAGCAGTATGGCAAGATTGAACAATATTCTCAAGATCCAAAAGACCTTGGAATCTTACCTTTAGAAGAATATACAAAAGCAATGGGCGATATATTTGAATCGCTTCTTCCATTGCTTCGCCCGAAACATCACTGTGTAATCAATGTAAGTGATATGTGGTGGGACAATAAAAGAATAACAATCCACATATCTATTGTGGAAGAGCTAAGAAAGCGAGGGTATGAACTCAGAAACACTATCATCTGGGATAGAACTAATATTGTAAATCAAATAGGAATATTTGGCTGGCCGAGTAACTATATTACTATGGGTGTAACCTACGAATATTTGCTTGATTTTTGGAGACCTGAAGAAAAGTGAAATTAAAAACAAAACAAGAACTTATTGACGAGATAAAAAAGATAAGAGATCAAGGCTGGCATAAAAGCATAAAGATAACGATTGACAATAGAAATGACGGAGCGGTAGGAAACACTTTAGAAAGTCTTTTGGGTATAACAGAAAATAATCTTCCGATCCCAAATGCCCGGGAATGGGAATTAAAAGGCCAAAGAAAGAACTCTAGTTCACTAATTACTCTTAAGCATATAGAACCATCACCAAGAGCAGCTAAAATAGTCCCGCAGGTACTTCTGCCTTATTATGGTTGGAAGCATCCCCTTGCCGGAATGAGATATCCCGAAAACGAAATGAGTTTCAGGTCGACAACAGGAGCCAATGCCTATACAAAACGAGGCTTCAAGCTGGAGATCGATAGAGATAGCAACAAAGTTAAGTTTGTCTTTGATGCTTCCAAGTGTGACGTATTAGATGCCGAAATTCTTTCATGGCTTAGATCGGTAGAAAAGAGAGTAGGTTTAGGACCACTGAATCCAGAACCCTATTGGGGTTTCGAAGATTTAAAATATGCCATAGGAGAAAAAGTAAAGAATTGTTTTTATGTGATAGCAGACACAAAGATAGAAAACAAACATGAATATTTTATGTATGAATCTTTATTCATTCTTTCAGGTTTTTCTTTTGAAAAGTTTATTGATTGTTTAGAAAATGGCATTATTCTCATTGATTTTGATGCCCGAACCGGCCATAACCATGGCACTAAATTCCGTATCCGCCAAAACCATTGGATTAATCTTTATGAAAATGTGGAGAAAATATTTTAATAATTTCTTCCCATCATTTATTTTCCAACAATAACTTCCACAACCTATGACAAAAAACACTGCAGCTAAATCTGAGGATATCTTTGAATTCTATATCCGAACTCTATTGTCCTCCTTCTTTAGGAACCATGCTTGGGAATTCATAGATAAAGCGGAGTAACATCTCAACAAATCTAATTAACATTTCTGCATCATTTTTGTCCATTAATTCTATTGTGTGTGAAGCATCATTGCCCTTCTTGCGTATATGATCAACCCAAGGTTTCCCATCTGGAGGAATAAATCCTCTATCTGCAAGAAAGTTTATATATTCCACAAAGCTAAGCCCTTCTTCTGCACCTTTGTTAACCGCTATATTCATAAGAATTTTTCGGCAAAGCATCACCGATGCCGTATAGCAATTTTCTTTTGTGCATCTTCTGGCTTCCTCATATATCTTATTTAGGTCATCAGGAACAGATCCAACTGCCCTGCCGAATGGTGGAGAAGGATATTGACCTCCATTGGGAGACATAAAAACAGGACCGCCACAGTTAGGACATATGTAAACCCCACCGATTTGATATCCACTTGAATCTGCCTGAAGCCTTAGTGCATAACCCTTGACAGACGACACATAAACATTGCAATAACCACAGACAAATGAACAATTTGGCAAATCTTGTAAGTTTTTCCAGTTAGCTGCCCCCTCAGTAAAAAATCGCATTCCGACCTCCTGGAACTCATTAAATCTTAAATGATCTTATAAATATTGTACCTTTTCACTTTAAATAAGCCAGACATGAACGTTATTTTGTTCCAGTTTTCTACCATTTTAGAGGCTATCGTAACTTCCCTTAGCTCTTCCATCTAGGCTTGACATGGTTATTTATATTCTAATATTTCTTTCAATGTCAACCTTGCCCAAGTTTAATAGCAGGCAACTTTATTACTCCCCTAAACAAACAGATAAAATAACATTACTGAAAAGGTTAGCAGCTTCGAATTCCAAGGAGAGCCGAAGGCCATAGATTATGAGGGAAAATTATATCTGGTTGACCAGCAAGAATACCTGCGGCTCATCCGCTGTGCCCCGAAGGTAGAAACAAAATAAAGTTGACACAGGCCGCAAAACTTCATAAAACCTTTTTTGACATTTACCATCATTAAGAAAATCAGGTGATGAGGTAAAGACTCGTGCCGTGGCAACAGGTTTATAATCCTGTCG
>JAKQEP010000043.1 GCA_029556475.1 Candidatus Atribacteria bacterium | reverse complement strand
GTTTACACGCCTGTGCATAAAAATATAACTTCTGCCACGGGAATTGAAGAATATAAATGGAATGGACGCGACTCTAATTTGAAATTACTAACTCCTGGTTTGTATTACTGTCATTTGGAAGTTACTGATCGCAGTAGCGGTGATAAAGATAATACTGTTCAGCCCATTGTTATTAAAAGCGCTTTGAAGTGAGGTTTATAATGAAAAAATTATTGTTTATCTGTCTGCTTCTAATCCAGTCCGCATTACTTTTAGCTGTGTTTGATGATTATCAACCCTCTGCTATAGCCAGGGGAATGGGTGGTGCTTATACAGCTGTTTCCAAAGATGCCAATGCTATATTTTTCAATCCTGCCGGGCTGATTAATACAGCTTTTAGTGCTAAACTCAGCTTTTCTCAACTCTACAATCAGGACTTCAGTGAATTGAAAACTGTCGCTTTGGGTTATAAACTTCCTAAAAATCTGGGCACGGTAGCTATAGGAGCAAAAGCAATGGATGTGGATTTTGAGGATGTAAATCTGATGAGTGAACAGGTTTATAGTTTGGCACACGGTTTCTATTTATTGCAGGATATCCATTCCCAAATTTCTTTCGGTTATACAGGCAATTTTTATCGCTTAAGTATGGATGGCGAAGATGACGATACTGCTTTGGGAATTGATTTGGGTGCTCTGGCAGTTTTGCATACCAGAACTCATATTGCCTTTGCTGTTACCAATATCAATAAAGCCAAAATGGGAGATGAAAATCAGATAGACCTGCCGGGTAAAATGGCTTTGGGAATTGCTTATATTCCTTATGAGAAAGTGACTACTTCTATAGAAATTAAAAAGGACTTTGCCAAGGAAACTGAATTTATGGGGGGGGTGGAAGCACATTTATTAGAACCCTTAGCTATTCGTTTCGGTGTCCATCAAAATCCTGCTACTTATAATGCCGGTTTAAGCATCTATATCCAGAAATTGGAATTGGATTATTCCTTTACATATCATAGTGTCCTACCGGCAACACACTATTTTTCTTTAGGTTATAATTTCCAATGAGGGTAAGTATGAAAGCAAAAAATTTTATTCCAACCTTTATTCCTGTCGTTCTTGAATTGCTCTCTATCTTTAAGCGTAATGCAAAACACGATCAAAATATCAGAAAAAAAGATCGGACTGCAGAAAAAATTGGTTCCCTGGAGCATTTAATGGTTCGCTTGGAAAAGAAAGTTCAACAAAACAGGGATTATTACCAAAAGAGCATTAAGGGAGTAAGAATCTGGCTGGCAATTAATTCCGCATTACTTATAGCTATCCTTGTAAAACTGTTTATCGGATAGAATGAAAAATTAAGAATGCTGAATGAACAGCTAAGGAAAACTGTAAATAATTCTCTGTGATATAGACAATTACATTGTTTTTAGGGCAGATATAAATTTCCTGCTTTCAGAGAACCTTAATTCAGTTACCTTATTGCCTGGTTCATAGTCAATTCTATAACAACCCCGTAACACTTCCCTAACACTTCCGTAGTCCCGTTACGGAGTTGTTACAGAAGTGTTACCTGGTTATAATATAGTTTTCATACTGAAAATGTATAAATATTTTGCTGTCTGAGGTGGATTCCTGTAAAAACAGTAGTCCGGGGATGTCTATGGGATATATCTTTTATACTTTAAGAAAAACAATGTTAGTAGCAAAAAGTAAGTGGCGAAGAAAGAATTTTCTTTAACCTTTGTTCTCTATTTCCTGTTTATAATTTATAGTGTCCCGAATTCAAAATTTATTCTATGTTGCCATAACTTAGCTTGCAATTTGCGTAACATTTACCTTTTTTAGACAGTGCATTATTCCCTGCCAAGTTGAATCTTTTATGCTGCCTTAACATATCTTTAACGATTCTTAAACGCCGTTTAGGTATTGTTAAAGGATCGTTAAA
>JAKQEP010000068.1 GCA_029556475.1 Candidatus Atribacteria bacterium | reverse complement strand
TGTCAAAACTCCACAAACCACCCTATTATGATGGTTTAAACCTTATTCCCTGCCGGTTACTAAGAGCCGTTTTATACTATTTAGGGGGCTCTCAGGGGTGGCCAGGGGTTAGGGGTTATTGGTTTTTAAGTGTTAATCCTTAGGTGTTAGTGCTTACTTTTTGGTAGTTTTACCCGTTTTTTTGGTGTTAAGTCTCATTTTTTCTCTATTTTTGGCGTGAAAAGTGCTTTTTTTTTGTAAACTTTTTTTAACTCTTAACGGGGGTTCTCCATACAATTAAATTTAAAAAATATAAAGGGGAGAGTATGTTTTAAACCTCTCCCGTCTCTGGTTTTATTAGCAGGCTCTGGATCTGGTTACCATCTAGGACGGTGTAAAGGCCCTCTCTCATTGAGCTTTTAGATTTAAATGTCACCGTCCCGTTCCAGGTGTCACCGGTCACGTCCTCAGGGTGGTTATAAACCTCCCCGGTGGTGGTGGTTATGGCTAGGACCTGGTAACCTGAGGGGGTGTTTAGCTCCTTAACTACTGGAGGGTTACTCTGGTAGATAAGGACCCCTAACTTTTCATTAATAACCTCTAAAAGTTCAATGAGGTTATGGTTAGGGGTATTACACCCCTGGCAGTGGGTTTTAGTTGTATTCATTATTAGTTATACTCCCGTTAGTTTTTATCACTCCTCATGGTGAAATATGGGTTAAAAAGGCCTTTATTCACACGATAAACACCCCCTCCCACCATTTTTATAATGGTTTATGCGTTTTTTAAACTCATCTCCCAGGTCTAACTTAAGGTAAAACCACCCTCCACATTCACGGCATAGGCCCCGGGTCTTCATGGACCGGCAGGTGAAAATATATCTAGGGTGCTCCTCATCCTGGAGGAGTTTCTCCACCTCTCCCGGGTGGTGAAGGTGCTTATCTTCCATGAGCCCCCGATCCTGGGAGTACACCTCCAGGGCCCGGGCCGTATCCTCTGGAGATAGGCCGCTCCATAGACATATATTAGCTATTATTACCCTGAGGTCATGATCATAAGGGCTTTTATCAAAGCAAGGCCACCGGTTAAGCTCCAGCACATCCTCAGGTTGTTTTATTTTAATCTTAGGTGCTCCTCCCTGCCGTGGCCTTTTGGGTTCTAATTTACTAAAAAGTCTCTGGTATCGTTGGAGCTCCAGCTCATCCTTTACCACCTGCTCCAGTTCCAAGAGTTTTTTATCAAGGGTGCTCCTCATCCTCCCAGGGATCACCTCCACGTAAGGGGGCTCTGGTTTCTGGGAGTTCTCAATAATCTCCCGGTAACTATAATCCAATTTAAAAGGGTGACAATATAGGCCCGTGTCAGGGTGCCGGCTCCCTGGGAGCCTGCTAATACGGGCCACATCTCCCACGGGTGAAGTATCCAGGAGGCCGGGCTCCTCATCCGTATTAAAATTAAAAAGGCCCCGGTCCCTTAAATCCCGTGTCATCCTAATTAGGGTCTCTTTAGGGTGCTCCAGGGATACTGGGTTAAAATAAATATAGAGGTGGCACCCCTTGGATCCTGAGAAAACCAGGAAAGGCTCCCCTCCATAAGTATCCTGAATATACCGGGCCGTGTCCTTAGCTTGTTTTATCGGTTCCTTAATCCTGCCGGCTTCCAGGAGCTTTAAAATAAAATCCCTTTTAGATGAAAGGGTGGCCCGGTTCTTTAGCTCCTCCTTAGCCCGGTTATTATAATCCAGGTCAAAGTCAAAAAAGATTTTATCCAAAATAACATGTTCTTCATAGGGATACCGGTATCTAGGAGAGGGTTTCCTTAGTGGGATCCGGGCCGTCTCATTATAATCATAAACACTAAGATAAAACGGGTCCCCTCTGCCCTCATGAGCCTTTAACTTTTTCAATAATATGTTTAAATGATAACAGGCCTGCCGGTAAGGAGTGCCTATCTCCCGGTTAAAATGAGATCCGTATAAATTTTTTAGCAGCTCCTCCCGGGTGGTGGTAGAGGTCATTTATTTTTCACCTCCCACCGCTTCCAGGTTACCATCTCCACGGTCTCGGATCAGGCCACCACTAATTAAACCTCTTAGGCTCTCCTTTACCAAGGGCTCATCTATACCGGTTATTTCGGTAACTTTACGGCTTACAATGTTAAAATCAGATTGATCCGGGTGCTCCAGTATATAGGGTATACTGTACTTTTCCACCTGGAGATCCTCAAAACTCCTAGGACTAACCGCCTTTTCATCCCGTTTTAGGTTATCTAACTCAAGGACCCGGGCCTCCATGTCCTCCCGGGCCGTTTCACTTCCTTTTAGGGCCTCATCCTGGAGCTCCTTAATCTCCTCCTCTAAGTTTTCTTTATGGCTTTCTTTACCCTTAAAAAATAAACTTTTATTCTCAAAGTCTAAATTATCCTCCTCATAGGAGGGTGTTTCTTTATCTGGGGTTTTTTCATCAGAAAAAATTATCCTCACAGAAAAGTAAGTACTATGGACCTTTTTAGTAAAGGAGTCTATATCCTCCTCCTCATCCTCTAAAATTGCCCTAACTACTTTTTTAAATTGCAGGGGGTATCTAGTCTTACATACAAATTTTATCCCTAGTACCCCTTTCTCCGTGAGGATATTTTTAATCTCCTCTATTTTCTCTTTTAGCTCATCTAAGCTAAATGAAATCTTTAAAAACTCGTTTGAGGATAAATGTTTATATTTCTCCTTGAAAGGAGTATATACCTTTCTTCTTTTATCGGCCTTAGCTTTTCCTTTAAGGAGGAGGCCTAAATCCTCCAGGGGCTCAAGTACATTCTCTTTAATCCAGCCATCACTATTAGGGAGGCCTTTATCATTAAAAGCTTTTCTTAAATCCTTTATCTTAAAACCCTGATCCCCCTCTATACTCTCCACCGTGAGATCCAGGTCCTGGATTATTTCAGTAAAATATCTTAAGGGTAACTCGGATCCTTTAATGAAAAAGTGGTATTTATCAAAGACATCCACCACGTTTTTTAGGTCCCTCATGGTTACCATCCAATACGGGACCCCCCTTACCTCCAGGTAAGGCCGGGAGGGTAAATTAAAAAGAGAACTAATATCCATAAGGGCCATGAAGTATTTAAAATCCCTCATATGCTGCCCCTGAGTAGCTGGAAAGCTTTTCTCAAGCTTATAAGCCATAGGGTTAAATGTAAAGTGTACCTTTTCGGGTGGTACCTGTGTCAGGCCGTGGATAGTGAAAAAAGCTTGATATAATGTATTTTTGAGAAATAAAATATAACCCGTGCACTTAGAAAACTCCTCCCTCTCCTTTCTTATCTCCTCGGGGTCGGTTATATGTCCATGTTTCCGGGCCGTGAACTTGTTAGCGGCCTCGTATTTCTTACCGGTCATCTCAGGGGATACAACTATAAAACGGCTTCTTATTTGCTCCCAGAGGTTACCAATTTGTTTATCTGCCGTGGCATATAGGAAAACTGGCCACCCCCTGATCTTAGCGTCCATTGTTACCTGAGGACCGTTTTGGTAGGCTTTATCTACAAATTTATACTCCACCTCATAAAGGTCATGGCTCATAATAGGCCTTAATTTAGCTAGTGTTTCGGTATTAGGTGCCTCCAGGAAAAGGAGGATTTTACCCTCCATATTAACCACTTTAACCCCCCGATCATACACCTCCTGGAGCTCCCCTTTCAGCTTGTTTTTAAGGGCCTTATCCTCCTTACTATCCGATAACTTATTAAGCTCTTGTTTAATCTCTTTTATCTCAGGTTCCAGGCTCTCCCCAGTCTCACGGTCCATTAAAACCCCGTGCTCCCGGGTTAAAACCTGAGGGGTCATCCCTGCCAGGTTCCAAACATCCCCTTTAGGAAAGACCTTAGAGGCCTCTACCAGGGCATAGGTTTTACCCTCACTCTGAGGACCCTCCAGGGCTAAATTAAGGGGGTTAGGGGTGTAAGCTGAGGCCATAACCATTAAAGCTAATTTAACCAGGGTTTCATCATGTTTAACATTACGGCCTATATAATCTGTTACCTCCTGGAGAGGATCCTCTGATTTAATCAATTCCAGGGCTCGCTCCAGGTATCCAGGGACCGGGTCCTCCACCGCTTCTTTTTTATCCCTATTCCCTACCGGCTTATCCCTGCCCTTTCTCTTGTTAGTAACTTTTAGGAGGTGCTGGTTTTCACCTATAAAAAGGCCTAACTCCTCCAGATACTCCAGTATTTCATCCTCTGGGAGTCCCGTTTTCTTATGCAGGGTTTTCTTGAGGTTCTTATCCCTGCCGCCGTGCTCCACGTCTAAACGGTTATTATTAATATACTCCCGGTGGAGAGCCCGGATCTTATCCCCTTTAACCTCGATCCATTGAAAACTAAACTTTTTACCTCTCTTTTTTTGGGTAAGCCAATATTCCACACCACCCTTTTTAGTAAAATAAAAACTATGTCCATATTTTATAAGAATTACAGGCAGATCCCTAAATGTTAAGGGCCCGTTCATCCGATCCGCTCCAATATAAAATCAGTATCCTCAAGGAGTAAGGGGAGCCCCCTCTCCAGGCCTATCCTCACTAACTCAGTTAAAGGGAGTTTAACCTGGTATTCCTTTTTAATTTCATATTGGAGTTTTTCAATAATCTCCCGTTGCTTAGGGTATAGGTGCACCGTTAGGGGCACGGTCTCGATATATTTCATGGTAGAGCCTCCATATTTTTTATAGTGGAGAAAAAGAGGGTTAATTAGGGCCCTAACCATGTAGAAAAGTATATTAATATAGTATCCTCAAATTACAATATGCCCTTAGGGGCTTTTAGAGGTGAAAGAGGAAAAGGTGAAAAAATATAACTTTTCAGTTTTACGGGGTTTCTGGAAGGTTGCAGCCATCCAGGGCCCTGTATTCCTCGATTTCTAATTTTTAATCTCTTTTATGAGCTTAGTAATTTCTCCTTAACGTCTTTTTATTCATTATTTGATTTACCGGGATTTTAGGTTAAAAAAAATCCCGTCTCAATTCTTTAATTACACTTAGATCCTTCTGCTATAAATATATAGACACCAGGGACGTAGGTTTCAAGTGTAACTATGGTATAGTAGGGCCTAGGGCTATAAACAGTTTTCGCTTCATAAGAACACGTCAAGTGAACATCTCCTTTTTTTACCCTTTTAGGTAACTATTAGTATAACTAGTAACAATTACTATTCATGGGAGTAGTGAGGAAAAAGATGAAGAAACCAACACTAGAAGAAATAAGAAGGGCTCTAATCTTAGATAACCTCATTACATACCGGGAATTTAATAAAAATGAAAATAAAGCTTATTTTAAAGATAAAGTATCCCAAAAAGAGATATGCAGACTAGTAAACTGGTATTATGTAGATCATGAAACTAAAGATCCCGCTGACCCTAAAAACTGGCCAGTAAAACCGATCCAGATATCCAAGACATTAAAAGGTCTAGAGAAGGACGGATTAATCATTAAAGAACCTTATAAAACTCCAGGTAAAGGCCCCGCTCAAAACCTGATCTTTCTAAAAAAAGATTATGATACACTTTTTAAGATAATTAAAGAGTATAATAACCCTATTTTTGAGCCCCATTACCGGGGGTATCTTGGAGACCACTTATTAAACTCTCCTTATGGTTATGAACTGGTTAATATGGATCTGGTAGAAGCTGTATTAAAAGAGTATAAAAACCTAAACCTGGAGCCTATAGAGAAAAAAAGATTATTAGATTTAATCAAGATTTCTCCTAGTGCCCTATTTACATTTATAGAGGCCCCTTATAGTGATGAGTTATTAAAACCATATTTAGAAGGTTTTAAAAAGAAATATCTTAACAATGAACAAATTAAAAAAGCCTTATTTCTTTATATCTTAAACGGTGTTGGGTTGGATTTCACTTATAGAAACCCTCACTCCACACCCTGGAAGGTAGAATATGAAGTTAATATAAAATTTAGTAACTGGAAAGATGAAGACCGCTTAAGTAATCTAAAAGAGGAGGATATTGATCTTCATTTCGCTCCTTACTTGAAAGATACACTTTCAATAAATAAAAACACTATAAAAATGACTTCTACCTCAATTATGGGAGGTATAAGTGATACTATGATACTTTATAAACCGTTTAAAGATAAGTGAAAAAGAGGGGTTTTAGGGGTCTGCCAGGGGATAAAGGGGAGGAGGTGGCCCTTAATTTCATGGAGCAATTATGACACCCCCTGGGATGGAACGTAAAGTTATTATTTTTATTTTGTAAAGGATCTGTAAAGTTTTGTAAAAGTTGGAAAGGGTTTTTAACACTAACAATCCTATTTTGTTAAGGATATTAAGGTTTAAGGTCTATACTCTCAGGCTCAAGCACCCTCCAGTATCCCACCCCTGAGGGCTCCAGTTTTCCCTCCTTTTCCAAGTTAATGATCAACTTTTTAAGACCCGGCCCGTCCCTGCCGCTTAGATCCTGGAGTTTCTTTAATCCTATCTTTTTCCCAGGCTCCAGGAGATTATAAAGGTTTTTATGAGGGGCAGGGGTTAGGGTGGCCTGATCCCCAGTGTCATTACCTGGGAGCCTCCACCGGTTATTATTAATATAAATTATTCTATCAGTATCTTTTAAACGGTTTCTCCATTTTTTAAGGGCCGTTAAGCTATAAGCCCCGGTATATGTTTTGATCCAGTTATTCAGCTCTCCAGATCCTACCAAGTGATAGCCCTCAAAACGCTCCTCAAATTCATTAAAAAATTTCTGGTTTTGGGGGTGGCTCCCGTGTCCCTCTGGGAGGATTTCATATACCCTCCTCTTGAGATCCGGGTTATCATGAATTTTAATATAAAGCTCCAGGGCCTCCTCCAGGGCCGGGGTCATCTCTCCTCTTATTTTTCCTTTAGTACGCTTTATATGATCCCTAAAATTTGAATATACCTCTCCATCCACCTTTATTTTCTTTCTATTATCAGTCATCCCTCAAAAGCCCCCTAATTTCAACTTGAGGAGCTGCCTAGAAAAGGGGACTTATCTATTAGATAAGGGGACTTATCTCTTACCTATAAGTATTATTATTATATATATTATTATTATATTTATTATATTATATTATATTATATTATTTTTAACACTTATAGAGAGATTTAAACTATTATCCTTTTCTTTTTCCTCAAGTAAATCCATATATTTACCCCGTTTATTAAACGGAGCTTAATATATTCTTACCACACCCTCCATGATCTACCCTTAGGATACACCTGAGGGAGTTAGGGGGTCATGGTAGCCACCCCTAAAAATCTTATAATTTCAGGGTGTGTAAAAACTCATAGAAAAAAGAGGGTCTCCAGGTCACGGTCACTTTATACCATAAAGATTTAAATAGCATAGGCTCCCATAACCATTATTACAACAGGGCCCCCATCCCAGGGGTCCTTTCCTTTTTGCTAATTTTCTATTGAGTTCTTTTAAACCATCTATCTATATTAGGCATATAATAAATGTTTATGTTTTATCCTCCACCCTCCCGGGCCCGGGGGCCTATTTAAACCATCTCCAGGGGTGGCCTATAAGGTGCATATAATTTACTTTTACCTGGATAGTAACCTAATCCCTGGGAGCCCCTTAAACGCTCCTTTTCTTTGAAAAACCCTCTCCTGGAGCGGCAGGGATTACACCCCCCACCCTATAAAAATAGGGTGTTCTCATGACCGGCAGGGATCCCCTTTTACCTGGGAGCTCCCTAACCTCCTCCTTGTTTCTCTATGTGTTTTTTTATGACCTCCCGGGCCTCATCATATTTCTTATATAGTTCCTGGTAGTCATCTAAAAGCTCCTTTAAATCATTTACTAACTTTTCCAAGTCAGGGCCGTATATTAAGGCCACCGTATCCCCTGGCTGGTATCCTTCCAGGCTTTTAGGATCTAATAGTTCCTTTTTATCAGATACTATAATACGTAAAATAGGCCTCTCTACCATCATAAAACCCCCTTTTAAGCAGCTCCCAAGTGGGATATAAAGCACCCTCCCAAGTCATAGCCTTTACATTTCACTCGTTTATTAAGCCATAACTGGAGCTCTCCCTCCTCATCGGGGCTTACCGTGTAATAATTATGAATGTAAAAACGGCCCTCTCCCTCTGGTTTTTGGTTTTCCTCCTGGATTAATTCCCATTGCCAGGGCCTGAAGGTGTAACTGTACTCATTGATTAGGGCCACTATCTGATCGTTCTCCCGGTCCTCATGTATTAGCTCCATTTTATTTATGGTTTCATGTTCTAAGTGTTTAAGCCTTTCATCTCTCATTTTTACCTCCTTTAATTCATTTTTTGGTTTAACCACCATGTTTAAGTACTTGAAAAGAGTAATATCCCTAGTGGTGAGGGTCGGTTTTACCGTTTCTCACTACTCCCACTTAATCCCATTTTAATTTTTTATACTTTTTCTCCAAGTCTTTAGGCTTGATTTGAGTATATATTTCAGTACTTGAAAGGCTACTATGCCCTAAAAGTTGCTGGATCTCCTTGATATTAAAGCCCTCCTCCAGGCTATTAGCTGCAAAACTATGTCTAATTATGTGAGGGGTTACCCTTTTCTCCAGGCCGGCCTCCTGGGAGGTTTTCTTTACTATTCTTTGAATTGAGCGGGTGGATATTCGATCCCCTGATCTAGTAGTGAATAGGGCCGGGCCTTTATCCTCCCGGCCTTTTCGGGTTCTTTTATAAATCATGTCCTTGAGGAGCTGGAGGGTTTCCCGGTCCGTATAGGTCACCCGGTCCCGTCCTCCTTTTCCATCATTTACCTTAACGGTGCCCTCATTAAAATCCACGTCCTCAATGTTTAGGGCCACTAATTCACTAACCCTTAAACCTGAGGTATAAAGTAACCTTAAAACGGCCCTATCCCGGGTTTCATATACACCACCCGGGGCCTGGAGGAGTTTCTCCACCTCATCCCTGGAGAGGTACTTAGGGAGTCTTTTCCTGGTTTTAGGGAGCTCCACGCCCTGGCAGGGATAACCTAACTTAGTTAAGAAAAGTTTTATTACAGTAGTGGCCGTTTTCAGGCTCTCATTATTATAATGATGATCCCGTTTAAGGTGGAGCTGGTAAGCTTCGATCAGCTCCCGGCAGTTCTCAGGGGTTAAGTCATGATCCCGGGTGTACCTTATGAAAGGCTCCAGAAAGGCCCGATAGTTTTTAATGGTTACCTGGGAGCGGCCTAATACTTCTAACCTGGTTAGGTAGTCCTCCAAGTCCTCATCCCTGATCATCCTTCTTACTCCTTTTAGGGCACGGATCAAAAGGCTCCAGTTCAATGTCTTTAAAATCCAGCTCCAGGTCTATGTCTTCAAGTTCTATCTCTATTTTAGGGAGATCCAAGTCTAGCTCCTCCAGGAGATCCTCATTCTCTAAGGTTATTAGGTGCTCCTGGAGTATGGCCTTAAGGAGCTGCCGGTCATCCCTGCCGGTGCACCGGGCCCTTATTTCATGGAGGAGCCCGTCTAATCTTTTAAAATCTTTTTTCATGTTGATTAAACACCCCTTTTAATGTTCATGTGAATATATTATACTTATTTTTAGGACATATAAATATGTCGTTTTATTATTATAAAGTGTAACTCAGTATAAAAAGGAGGGAAAAAGTAACCTAAAAGTCAAGGCCACCCTATACCAAAAGAGAATAGAATAATATATTAAGGAGTAACAATAAGAATAAGGGGTTAAAATGGAGTTTAAAATAGTTTTACTTACAGTATTGGTTTTACTGGTAGGTTCTGCTTCGGGATGTGCTGAAAACACAAAAGAAGATATAAAGTCAGATTAATTTCGATTGATCTTTATAGCTTGAAATTCGATCTTTAGAGAGTTTTACATACTCTTCTTTGATATCATAACCAATATAATGTCTATTAGATTTTATAGCTGCTATGCAAGTCGAACCACTACCGCAAAAAGGATCTAATATAACATCATCTTTAAATGTGTATAACTGAATTAACCTATAAGGTAATTCAACTGGGAATGGTGCGGGGTGTCCGATTTTTTTTGCTGAAACTGTTGGAAAGCTCCATATACTTTTAGTCCATTCTAAAAATTCATCTCTTTCTATAGTGTTTATATTTGATTTATCTTTCTTTCTTGAAAAAGAATCCTTTGAAAAGACAAGAATATATTCATGAACATCTCTTAAAACTGGATTTGAAGCGGATTTCCAACTGCCCCACGCACATGAAGAACCTGCACTTGCAGATTTATCCCAAATTATCTCTCCCCTCATTATAAATCCGATATTCAGCATAATATCAATTATATGAGCATGTAAAGGGACATATGGTTTTCTCCCTACATTCGCAATATTTATACAAACCCTTCCTCCTGTTACTAATTTATTATAAGTTTCTTGGAAGATGTTCCTCAAGAGGTCCATGTATTCCCTTAGTGTCAGGTCCTCATCATACTCCTTTTTTACATTATAAGGGGGGGATGTGACCATTAAATGAACACTATTATCAGGAATTTCCTCCATTTTTTCACTTGATTTACAATAAATTTTATCAAGTTTACTTGGGGCTATTTCATTTTCAATGAATTTTACTTTCTTAGGAATTTCTATTTCAGAGTATAATTTACTCCCATAAAACTCAGATGAATCATGATTTGCTCTACCTGAGCTTCCAAAAGAACTTGTTTTAGTCCCTTTACGTTCTTTTCTTTTAGTTGACATCAGACTACTCCCTTATCAAATCTAAAAATACTTCAGCTTTTCTTTCATAAGTTTCTTCCTTGTCGGATAATTCAATAATTTGTCCAAGTTCATTTTTGGTTTTCATACTTGAGAAAAAGTTTAATTCTTCTTCTAACAACAAATCAAATGAAGTTTTTAATTCTTCGAAATTGTCAAATCTATAGAAACCTTGTTCTTCTGTTTCTTTAATTGATTCCGCACCATCCAGAGGATCTGGATTAACAGACCAAAATCCTTGTATAATACCAGCCTTTTGAAGATGGTCTACTTTGGAATAGTAGCTATCTGTAATTGGAGTATTTCCCAAAATTATTATAGGGATATTAGACGCTTTGAAGCTTGAAACTCGAATATTAATGCTCTTACCAATAGCTTTTAACATGGAATCAGATCTTAAAAGCCCGGGGTTACCTTGATGTGTTTTGTAATTACCAATACAAACCAGTTCTTCACATGAAGGATTAATACTCAATTGCCAGTTCCACACAACTGACATTTTTACTTCTATGATTAGCACGATGTCTTCTGGTTTTAAGTTGATAGCTTTCTTTTTAGATATTACAACATCAGCAGGGGATCTCTTACTTAGAGCAATTTCATCACAAACGGCTCCTTGAACAGCATAAAGTCCTTTATCGTTAACAACTTTTTGAATAAGATCTGTAGTCCACTTTTCTGTGAAATTGCCGATTAAAGAATTTCTTGACTGTAATGTACTTTTTTTACCTTTGTACCCTTTAGGCCAGTAAGATAAATACCTTTGATCATCTGTTACATAAAATAATTGTTCAGGGGTTGCAAAGCTCCTCGATTCAGCGAAAAATCTAGTTTCGGTATCTTTAATCCACAGATCGTGATTTCCCATGATTTGTTCTCTCCTTTCTTTTGTTTTAAGATAAATTTTTTTCAAATACAATTCCAAAAGCGATTTCTATGAATCTTACTAATTCAGCACTTTAAACCCCCTAACTAAATAATATTATTATTATGTTGTTAAGTTGCTTTTTTCGGCTCACTTAGTTGTTTGTAACTTTCTGGTAAACGTCCTGTAATGTAATCAATAAAACCCCTATTAGAAAGGTCACTTATTATCCGTTGGAGGCCGTTTACCTCCTCCAGGGATTTATTAAAACGCTCCTGGAGGTGATCATGCTTATTTCTAAGTTTATTATATAGGCCCTGGTAGTCTTCCAGCTCCAGCTTTTCAAGTTCACGGATCCTTAAACGGTGCTCCCCTATTTCATCCCGGGAGGCCTTGAGGATCTCCTCTAATTGAAGGTTCTTATCCTTTAAGGCCTGGAGGTCCTCTTTAAGGTGTTTAATGTTATCTTCATATACACTAACCCGGCTTTCATGTTCCATAAGATCCCGGGCCTTACTCTCTATCTCATCCCTGGAGCCCTGGAGATCCAGTTTTAACCGGGATATCTCCTCATCCTTTAAAAGTAGCTCATGATCATGATCCCGGGCTTTATCCTGGAGGGTCACTAAATCATTAAAATCCTCCTCAGGAAGTACCACCACGGGGTCATCTCCCTTAAATCCATGATCTCCCTTAAGAGTTATTAGGTGCTGCCGGCTTTTTTTACGTTGATAACATTTTACTAGGGTCTTATACTCTCTCACTACTCCCACCTCCCTAATACTGTTATATTATAATTTCACGTGAAAACTAATATCTTTTAGGGTGTTATTAGAAATTACGTAAAAATATTATTGTAGATATTATAAAAGCACGTGAAAACTAATAACCTGGGAGAGAGGGGCCACCCCTTTTATAACTGGAGATTATCTTTAAACCTGGTAGGGAGGGGAGGGTTATACTTTTTTAGTAGCTTATGCCCCTCTCATGTATAGTAACCCTGATCCCTGCCGGGATAAATACGGCCCTTTCAGGGGTAAAACGGCCTCCCAGGGATTTAAAGTTTTCAAAAAGTATCTTTCATATATAGTAAAATAGAGGTCTAAACATTACCATGACCTTACAATAAACCTTAAAGAAACCTAGATTAAACCTAGAAAAAAGAGGGTAAAAGGGCCACCGGTGGCCTCCAGGGATAAAGACATTAAAGGGGCTTATGCCTCCCAGGTCCCGGGAGACCTGCCGGGTTTAATACGGCCTTTTTCATAGGTTAGGCCCTGGGAGTTACCTCTAAAGTACTATAAAGTGGCCTTTTGATATATACTAAACGGTGCTTTTAGGGTTGTTTCTTATGACTCTTTTTTATCCTTTTCCAGCTTCTGGGAGGCTATCCTCTGGAGCTCCTCCTCCACGTCCTCAATTATAAAGTCATTTTCAGAAAGTATCTTACCAAAATTATCGGTCTCCATAGTTACCCCGTAACGGTCCTTAAGTACTAAGTTTAGGATGCCATAGGTAACAAAATCATTATGCAGGAGCTGGCAGGTGGTACACTTAAGGGCTTTCTCCAGGAGTTTAGTTTTCTTTTCTCCCATCCAGTCACTAACCAGGCCATTATTTATCATAAAGATCTCACTTTGTAAATGGTCCGTGACCTCATTACCTCCCATATACTGGAGCTTAGGCACAAATTCACAAAAGCGGGTTCCAGTTAGGCAGTAACCATTATCAAAGATATATATGTCCCGGCCTTTCTTATTCACTCCCTTATATTCTCCCGTATCGTCAAAGCCATAAATAGTATGTTCACTCTCCAGCTCCTCCAGAAACTCAGGAAAATATTTAAGGGTCTCCTCTATACTTTTCTCTCCCTCCAGTATGGTTTTAGTTTTCTCCTCATCTAACCCGGTTAGATACTCCCTCCTTATAGGATAGTGTCTTTCAAAGTGACGGGATAGGCTCATGATACTAACCTCCTCTCCCTGATCCTCCAGGTAATCCCGGATCTCCTCCAAGGTACACCCCTCCTCCCGGGCCGCTTCTACCTTTATTTGATTTTTACTATTGCAGATTTTACATTTAGGCTCATAACCTATCTTTTTATTATGAGCGTACTCACTCATCCTTACTAATTGGTCATTAAACTTTTGCAGCTCTTTTAATCTAAATCCAGACATAAATAAACCTCCATTTATCCTTTAACGGTTTTTAACTTTAACGGGTACCCCCTTTTTGGCTGTCAAAACTCCACAAACCACCCTATTATGATGGTTTAAACCTTATTCCCTGCCGGTTACTAAGAGCCGTTTTATACTATTTAGGGGGCTCTCAGGGGTGGCCAGGGGTTAGGGGTTATTGGTTTTTAAGTGTTAATCCTT
>JAKQEP010000066.1 GCA_029556475.1 Candidatus Atribacteria bacterium | reverse complement strand
AAGTGCTTTTCTGAAATTACTCTGGGAAAGGGGTATTGATTTTGAAAAAGAGGTAATGGCAGAATTAAAGAGACCTTTCCTGGATTTAAGTAGCTATTCCGATAGAGAAAAAGAGATAAAGACCCTTGAAGCTATTCAACTTGGTGTTCCTTTAATTTATAACGGCAGGATAAGTTCTGATAACCTGGTTGGAGAACCAGATCTCCTATCAAAACAGGAAGATGGATATATCGCAGGGGATATAAAGAGTGGTTCGGCATTAGAGGATGAAAATGATGAATCAGAAAGAAAACTAAAAAAGCATTATGCCCTTCAGTTAAATCTATATACCGATATTCTGGAGAAATTAAATTTTTCTTCCTCTAAACCTCCTTTTATTTACGATATTAAAGGAAGAGAGATAAATTATGATTTAAGCCAATCAAGGGGAAAGCGTGTTCAGACTACCTGGTGGGAATTCTATCTACAGACCTTAGAAGAGGTACAAGAAATAATGGAGCAAAGAGTTACTACCACACCAGCACATGCAGGGGTCTGTAAACTATGCCATTGGAGAACTCACTGTTTTAAAAACCTTTTAAAGAGAAATGATCTGACATTGATACCAGAACTGGGTCGTAAAAAACGGGATATTATGGAAAAGCAATTGGCAGACCTTACCGACTTTGCCCATAAACCCTTACAGAAATTTGTTATTGGCAAAAAGACGATTTTCCCCGGAATTGGAATCTCAACTCTATCAAAATACCATGCTCGCGCCAGACTTCTGGCACATATAGAGAAACAGGCTTATACCAGAAAAAGAATCATATTACCACAAACTGATACTGAACTGTTTTTTGATGTAGAAACAGACCCTATGCGGGATTTCTGCTATCTGCATGGTTTTGTTGAACGGCATCACCAGGATCCCGCAACTGAAAAGTATGTTCCCTTTTTTGCTGATAAAGCTGATAAAAAAGAAGAAGAGAGAGTTTTTATTGATGCCTGGCACTATATCAGGCAGCATTTCCCCTGTAATGTCTATTATTATTCCCCCTATGAAAGGATTATCTGGAGAAGACTGAGTGAAAAATACCCTGATATCATCACACCTTCCCAATTAGAGTCATTTTTTAATTCACCCCTGGTCATTGACCTTTATAGTGATATTGTTAAAAAATATACGGAATGGCCAACTTACAGCTATTCAGTTAAAGACCTGGCGCAATATCTTGGTTTTTGCTGGCGTGATGAAACTCCCTCCGGAGCTGAATCTATAGAATGGTATCACCGCTGGTTAGAACTTGAGAAGCCAGAAATCAAAGAACGTATCTTGCAATACAATGAAGATGATTGTATTGCTATGAGAGTTTTATTAGAGGGCATTAGAAGCTTGCCCATAAAGAATAATTATCCCCTATAATTTTTTCATTCTTCTCTTTTTTGTTTATTCCTTCACCACACTTCCCAAAAATTTCTTTTCCATAAAACTATTTATAGAAAATATTTTGAAAGAAAAACAAAGATTTAATCGTATTATATTTGATAGACAAAAATATTTTAGCAAACACGGCCATAACCCTTTATATTATAATATGAGAGAGTGGTAAACTAAGCTTCTTATCATTTTGTTCTTCCGAATTGAGTTGGTAAAAAGAAGAAAGAACCAATATTTTCATGATAAAAAACTTTGATGGTAACCAAAAAACAGATGCTCAGTTAGTCACCCTGACTTTAAAAAATCAGGAATATTACTACTATCTTATGAAAAGATATGAATCTGCCCTTATGAATTATATTCAAAGACTATCAGGAATGAACAGAATGGATATTCAGGATGTCTTACAGGAAGTTTTTATTCTGACCTACCAGAATTTGAATGATTACAATAAAAATTTTAAATTTTCCAGCTGGATTTACCGCATTGCCCGTAATTATACTATTAGTGTGATGCGTAAAAACCCAAAATACTTCCAAAACATCTCCTGGGATGAACATGATTTGGAGCAGCTGATAAAATCAGATTTTAACCTGGAAGATAGTTTGATACAAAAGATAGACTATGAAAATTTACTTGCCATTATCAACTTACTACCCTTGAAATATAAAGAAGTACTGCTGTTAAAGTTTGTAGAAGGAAAGGATTATCAGGAAATTGGTGATATCTTAAGAAAACCCATAGGTACGGTGGGAACTCTTATCAATCGTGCCAGGAAGATTTTATTAAAAGAAATTGAAAAAAACAGAGCAGGTGAAAAATATGATGGACATAAGTAAAGAAACTTTGCAGAAAATGAAAAGAGAAAGTATATCCCCCAAACCTCGCTGGTATTTTTTAACTAAGAATTACTTTTTCTGGTTAATGTTTGCTTTAACCACTATACTGGGTGGATTTGCTTTTGGGATGATAATGTTTTTTACCGGGGATCTGGACTGGGATATTTATCATTATCTGGGTATCAGCCTATCCAGGGCAATACTTATGAGCTTGCCCTATCTCTGGATTGCTTTTATGCTCTTCTTTTTGTTTATCACCTATTATAACTTTATCCATACCCGAACCGGTTATAGGTATCAATTTATATTGGTATTCTTCATTAGCCTGCTTCTGAGTGCCTTATTGGGATTGGGATTCTATCAATATGGCTGGACCGAAACTGTTGATAGGCAGTTAAGAACTAGGATTCCAGGTTATGGCCAGCTGGTTCACAGCAAAGAAAAACAATGGATGCACCCTGAAAGGGGTTTATTAGCGGGAACGATTGAGGTAATCATAATAGAAAATAACCTGTTGCTCTTAAAAGACACTTTCGACAAAGAGTGGAAAATTGATATTAGCCAGGTTAGAGTAAAAGGAATGCTACCTTTAACCAGGAATTTAAGAATAAGGATATTGGGACAACAAATATCCAAAGATACCTTTAAGGCAACCGAAATCAGAATTCCCAGGGGTTCACCCCAGTCCAAAGGTAGGAAAGCGGCCCAACCCTGAATATTTATTACTATTCATCCACAGCTATCATAACATTGCTTGATTTGATTACGGCATAAACTTCTTTGCCAACAACTAAGGCCAAATTTTGGACAGAAGATCTGGTAATAACAGAGGTGATCTCCATACCGCCAGGTAGCTCAATGATAATCTCGTCATTAACTGTCCCTTCAGTTATAGCTTTTATTTTACCTTTCAGCATATTTCTTGCACTTATTTTCATACCGCTGACTCCTTTCAAGTTTATATTCTTTTTTTCATATTTATAGACTATTTTTAAATATCCCAGCTAAACATTATGGCAACCAAATCTTATTAACTATAGATATGAGATGACTTTATTCTTCTTTTTTACCCACCAGATTGTTTATTCCCTCTTTTGCTTTTTTTATATTCGCTTCCAGTTCATTGGTTTGAACTGTACTGGGAATAACACCTGACTGGCTGAAATCAATGGCAATTTTCTCTACCTGCAAGCCTTTGGCTAATCCCAGCAGGGTATGCCGGGCTGAATTTTCCACCTCTGATAATAATCTATTAACTACCCCTTCCGCCATTTTAGCAGCCTGATTTTTTGCTTCCTCTTTTAATTGATTCTTATCTGCTTCACTAAAACCAGACCCAAAAGCACGATTAAGCAGATCAGGCAATAACCAGGGCAGGAGTTTTGAATTCTGTTCATCATAAAAACTAATATCTCTGATATGCACCTGATAAAGACAGGGGGGCATTCTTAAAATGAAGCTATTTCCGCTTACCTGATCAATTCTAAAATCAGGGCTGCGTAAATTGTAACGAAAATCAATATCAAACTCAAAAACCATGGCCATCTTTTTGGTAGAGACAAACCATTGAAAGTACCTCTTCCCGATATCACCCAGCCAGTGTTGAGAAGCGGTAACAATCTCTTTCGTTACCATCTTAAAAGCCACCAGCTCCCCTACTGAACGAATCTGTTCAATTGAAGAATATATGGCGGTATCTTTCCCCGAACCACGAGGACGGAGAAATAGCTGCCATAAAATCAATAACAGAACAAGAGCCAGGATAAATCCAAAAACAAAAAAGAGCATATTGCCCAGCATTTTGCAATTCCCCTTCTCTTTAAAATATTTTCCTTTTAAGCAATTGATGATAAGTGAAATGAGCAGATAGTTATTATAGGATTAACCAATGGAAATATCAACCCATAGTACAGGATAGGATGTTTACTTTTTAAATTCTTTTTGTTTCCATAAATAGGCCATAAATCCTATGATAATTTCAGAGGCAATTCGTGATGTCATTTTGGAGAGATCGACCATAGGATTGACTTCCACAAGATCAAATCCCACCACCTTGCATTGTAGTGATATGTGCTCTAATACTTCCATTAAAAAAGGATAATCGAAACCTCCTGGCTCACAAACCCCAGTCCCCGGAGCAATGGAAGGATCTAGGAAATCGATATCTATACTAACATAAACTGGATGGTCTTGTGGTAAAAGCTTTCTTATTTCTTCTATTGCCAAACTATTTAATCTTCTGATATCTTTGGCAGTCATAACCTTTATCCCACGATTCAGAGCATCTTTATAATCTTCTTCTAAAAGAAGCTTCCCTCTGCAACCAATAGCCAATGCACTACTGATTTGCGGCAGCTCACAAATTCTTCTTAAGGGGCTCCCATGAGAATAATTTACACCACAAAATTCATTCCTATAGTCCAGATGTGCATCTAAATGGATAATACTGATCGTTTTATGCTTCTTTACAAATCCTTCCAGTACAGGGAAGCTAATCGAATGATCTCCTCCAATAATTACCGGAATAGAATTATTTTCCAATATTTTTTCAATAGAACTTGCTATTTGTGCATAGCAATATTGGGTATCCAAACACAAGACATCAGTATCTCCGGCATCCACGACAATGGATTTTTTCAGGTAATACTCTTTGCTTTCTATACTCCAATACCCGTTAGAGCCTTCATTCCCAAAAAATGAATATCTTGTTGATACATCCCTGATTTCTCTTGGGGCAAACCGGGAGCCCGGTATATGTGCTACCCCGGCATCATAGGGAATACCAATAATGGTAAAATCAGAAATCCACTTATCATTGATGTTTACCATTTTGCTTCTGCCAAAAGATGCTATCCCTTTGAACTCCATATTAACCTGTTTCGGATTGAAAATGTTTTCATCTTTCATTTTTCTATCCTTTTCTTTTTAGTAATAGTTTTTATCTAGTTGGTATGATTTTAAAAGTATTTATTCAATAAAAATAATTTGGTAATACAAAGCTTTTCGTAAAAAATCAAGGTATCCCTATTCTTGTAATCTAACAATTATTCTATGAGAGAGCAGGTCTGTTTTTTTATTTAATCGGTGTTCATTTATAGACTCTACTTTATTTAATCGTTAAGGCAATAGTATATTTATTATTTTATCAATAGTTCGGCAATTTGAATAGTATTTAGGGCAGCACCTTTTATAAGATTATCTGACACAACCCACATAACTAATCCCGGATTGAATACCAGATCTTTTCTTATGCGTCCCACGAACACTTCATCTTTACCTTCCGCCATTAGAGAAAGTGGATATTTTGTTTCTCCAGGCTGGTCAATTACGCATATGCCGGGAAATTTAGTCAATAATTTTCTGGCTTGTTCAGGAGTTATCTCTTCTCTGGTTTCAATATGTATATCTTCGGCATGGGCGCGGAAAACCGGAACCCTTACCGTGGTTGCCGACACGTTAATTCGCTCATCATGAAGTATCTTTCTGGTTTCATTGAGCATTTTAATCTCCTCAGAAGAATAGCCGGTCTCATCAAAAGAGCCAATATGTGGCAGAACATTGAAGGCAATCTGGTGAGGATAAACCTCAATATTGATATTGCCATCTTCCAGGAAAGCCTTGCTCTGTTCTTTTAATTCTTCTATCGCCTCTTTACCTGTTCCAGAAACTGATTGATAGGTAGCACAGATAACATTTTTAATTCCAACTGCATCATAAATTGGCTTTAGCGCCACTACCATCTGTGTAGTAGAACAATTGGGATTGGCAATAATGCCCTGATGCTCCCCAACATCCTCAGGGTTAACTTCAGGGATGATCAACGGCACATTGGGGTCCATTCTATAATATTTGCCATTATCGATAACCACTGTTCCAGCCTTTACAGCAAGGGGAGCAAAATGTTTGCTTACCTCATCTCCTCCCGAAAAAAGGGCAATATCGATTCCCTGAAAAGAACTATCTTTCAGCTCTCTAACTTCAACTCTTTCATTTCGGAAATAGTATTCTTTCCCCGCAGAACGATGAGAGGCAAATAAGAAAAGTTGGTTTATGGGAAATTTTCTCTCTTCCAAAATTCTGGTCATCTCTTCCCCTACCGCTCCAGTTGCTCCTACTACTGCTACATTGTATTGTTTCATTTTCAATTTTCCTCCTCTAATTGAAATTCCTGATGAACAGCTTTTACTGCTGTCTCAATATGTTTTTTATGAATCAGACAGGATATTCTTGTCCCCGAAGTGCTAATCATATCAATATTTATGTCATTTCGCGCCAGGGCTTCAAACATACGGGCAGCAATTTCAGGGTCTGAGGTAATACCTGCCCCCACTATTGATATCTTGGCCACCTCATCATCGGCAAGCACCTCGGGAGAACCGATATCTGCTGCAAATTTCTGAGTTATCTCAAGTGCCTTTGCCAGATTGTTTTTTGCCACTGTAAAAGCAATATCATTAACCTGATTATGTTCAATACTCTGAATAATCATATCAACCATAATCTCATCCTTAGCTAAAGCTCTAAATAACCTGGCAGCAATTCCCGGTATATCCGGAACATTTTTTATTATTATTTTTCCCGCATTAATTTCGTGAGCTACTGCTCTTACATTTACTTTCTCCAACATTGATATTTCCTCCTTTGTTCTAATCAATGTACCTGAACCATTTCCAAAGCTTGATTTTACCAGCACCTGAACGCCATAATTTCGAGCAATATCAATTGCCCGATAGTATAATACTTTGGCTCCTAAAATAGACATTTCAGCTATTTCATCATGAGAAATTTCCTTTATCTTCCTGGCCTCCGGTACCAACCCGGGGTCAGCTGTGAAAATTCCATCTACATCAGTATAGATTTCGCAACGCTCGGCTTTCAATCTGGCCGCCAGAGCAATCGCTGTAGTATCAGAGCCTCCTCTTCCCAGCGTGGTAATATTCCCATCGTCATCAATACCCTGAAATCCGGCAACAATGACAATCTTTCCCTGCTTCAAAGCTTTTTGTATCCGTTGTTCATTTATACCATTAATCCTGGCATTGCTGAAAGAATTGTTGGTCCTAATGCCCGCCTGTGCTCCGGTAAAAGAAATAGCCTCTACTCCAAGAGATTGGATAGCTATTGCTACTAAGGCGACAGATATCTGTTCGCCAGTAGACAAGAGCATATCCATCTCTCTTTCACTGGGATTTGTAATTATTTGCCGGGCTTTGTTGATCAGGTCATCTGTCGTCTTACCCATTGCTGAGACAACGACAATCATGCGGTTACCCAACCTGGCTTGCTCTACGATCTTGCCGGCAATCATTTTGATTTTGTGAATATCGGCAACAGAACTTCCCCCGTATTTCTGTACAATGATGGGGTAATCTTTTTCTCCTTTTATTACTGCCACCCCATCTGTATCAGGTTCCAGCACCTTAACCAGACTCTTAATGCCAGCATCGGAAAAAGTTCTTTTCATAATCTTAATAATCTCTTTTTCCAGGTCTTCTTTAACCAGTGAAATTATAGTAGGTCCTGAACCGCTTAAGGCTACCCCGGCAATACCACTCTTCTCTACCTCGGTAAAGATATTTCTGGCCCCTTTAATAAAGGGAAGACGAAAGGGCTGGTGCAGACGGTCCTGCATTGCTTCTGGAATAAGCCCCCACTTTGATTGCTGCAAAGCATTTACCAATAGGGCAGATTTACTCAGATTATCTACAGCATCCCGAAGAGAAACCTGTTTGGGTAGTACTTTCCTCATCTCTTCTGTACTTAAGGTAAAAGAAGGTATCCCTACAACTGCTCTCAAGTCATGCGGTAAATCTAATTTTACCCACCTTATTTCCCCTTTCTGACCTCTATAAGAAATCGTAAATCCTCCAATGAGGGCTGGCACAATATTGTCCAGATGCCCTTCTAATTTAAAAGCCAATTTTAATATTTCTTCCCTGCTTAAATTTAAGTTATATAGCTCACTTGCCCCTACTATTCCACCGATAATAGCAGCTGCACTACTTCCTAATCCTCTTGCTAATGGAATTTCATTCTTTATGGAAATCTTTATTCCTCTCTCTCCCGGAGCAATATCACCTTTATCCATTACCAGGGTTGCTGCTCTATATATCAGGTTGTTCTTGTCAGCAGATAAATTTTCAACTCCTTCTCCTTCAGCCTGAAATTCAAAACCTCGCCCTATTCTCTCCATTTCTATCTCCAGGTAAAGGGATAAAGCCATTCCCAGGCAATCAAAACCTGAACCTAAATTTGCGGTGGTAGCAGGTATCTTAACTTTAACCATTGTTTTTCTCCTTTTAGTATTAATTTTCAGAAAAAATCATAATTGACCAAATATTTCAATAGAAATTATTAAATTTATCTCTTTTTCAGAAATTAAAAAATTAAAGATGTTCATATACTTTCAGATATGCCGGATTTGCTACATAATCTAATTTTTTTAACTCCTGGATTATCTCTATCATCTCACGTTCTCTGCCAGAAGAGATTATAAAACCCATAGAGAGGGAATTATTCTTATCTTTGAACACAGCAGACCTATCTGTTAAGAAACCTTTTTCAGCTATAATTTTTTTAATATCGTTTATATTTCTTTCGCTATCATCCTCGCCCTTTATTCTTAAAAAATATGGACTTTTGGTCTCACCTGGTAAACTTATCTCCAATTCTTCTTTCTGGTTGGTTAAAAAATCATAATCAAAACACCCCGGTTGTCTTATTATCCTGACAATATCGCTTACCATCATACTGGCAGCTGCAATACCTCCTGCGCCAGGTCCGGACAAAAATAAATTTCCATAACCCTGTCCTGATACGAAAATGCCATTATCGGCACCACGAATATGTGATAAGAGATGTCCTTCTTCAATTAAAACTGGACCGAGTCCTATTTCCAGTTTATTTATAATTCTTCGTGCAGTAGCAATTAGTTTTATACGATAATTTAATAATTTGGCTAGATTAGTATCATCGAGAGTCACTCCACTAATACCTTCGTAATTAATCTTGTTTAAGTCCAATCTTCCTCTGAAACCAAGGGTAGCTAAAATAAATATCTTAAAGAGAGCGTCCAGTCCGTTAACATCTTTGCTGGGGTCAGCCTCAGCATAGCCCATTTGCTGGGCCTTTTTTAAAGCATCTTCCTGTGCCATACTCTGCTCTGCCATTAAATCCAAAATATAATTGGTAGTACCATTCAGGATGCCGCTGATTTCATCTAAAGGGCAGGATGTGAGAATATTGGTAATAACCCCTAAAATAGGAATGGCACTCCCCACAGAGGTTTCAAATAAGAATTGGACTCTATTCTGTTGAGCAATCTCCAGCAGTTCATATCCATGCTTTGCTACTACTTCTTTGTTAGGTGTAACAACATGTTTCCCTTTCAATAATGCCAGTTTAATGAAATTGTAGGCTGGATATTCTCCGCCAATGGTCTCAACTAGAATATCCAGGCCAGAATTTTTAATGATATCTTCAGCATCATGGGTAAACCAATATTCATTACCTGTTTTTGGCTTTCTGCTGGCATCTAAATCGGCAAGACCAATTATTTTTATTCTATTGGGTGAAATTTCCTGTTCGATAAAATCTTTATTTTTGGTTAATATTTCCAGGGTTCCTGTACCTACATTGCCTAATCCAATAATTCCTATTCCAATCTCTTTCTTACCCATTATCTTTACCTCAATATTTATTTTATTTGTTCTATTTGCAATTGATAAATCGAGTAGGGGGAAATCTCTTCCCCCTCTCACACCACCGTACGTGCCGTTCGGCATACGGCGGTTCAATTCAAATAATAGTCAAGACAACTAACAAGTCCTCTCATTGTGAAGATTCCTTTTGATATTTTGTGTAGA
>JAKQEP010000065.1 GCA_029556475.1 Candidatus Atribacteria bacterium | reverse complement strand
GCAAAAACCACTGGTCTACACAAAATATCAAAAGGAATCTTCACAATGAGAGGACTTGTTAGTTGTCTTGACTATTATTTGAATTGAACCGCCGTATGCCGAACGGCACGTACGGTGGTGTGAGAGGGGGAAGAGATTTCCCCCTACTCGATATGAGAACAGCCTGCTCCGTTTTATAGGTTCTGCTCTAAATCACTTGCTTTCCTAAAGATATCGGGTAACAGATTAAAATCTGATTTCTAATCCGAACCTGATCTTATAATCTTCTTTTTTAAGAGAATAGGTTTCCAATTGAGTACTAAAGCTAAAATCGGGTGCAAGTTTAACATCAAGACCCAGACTGGACTCCCCATGAAAATCAAGAGGTGTGGAATAAGTAATCAGCAAATTGTCACCTATGTTTTTCCCTACTTCTAAGGTGAGATCGGAAAGATGTAAGTCTTCTAAAAAGAAATGTGCACCTCCGTTTTCCTGGTTATTCAAGGAGATTCTAAGAAATTCGAGGCCCAAACCTTCTGCAATTTCACGTTCAATTCGTCTGAAAAGGTTTATCTGTAAACTTTGAAAAATAATATTTACCATTTCCTGGGAAAGAAGCTGACTGATTTCACCCTCGGAAAGGCCTTGTATATTACGGTCGAAAGCCAATAAAGAAAGAATCTCAGTTTCTTTTAAAGAAGGCTGAGAGGAGAGAAGAATTTGTGGGTGTAAAAGATTACCCAGTACATTAATATTAATCTGTACACCCTGAACATGGGTATTTGCTCTGGCATTTAGTTCTATATCCTCCGGATTTATACCGTTGATAGTAACCAATCCATCTAATACAGAGAATCTCTTGTCAAAATAAATGAAATATCCTTTTTTCAATGACAGGGTACCTTTAGGAGTGGGAGCTGCTAAAGAACCATCCAAAATGATCTTGCCGCCTATTTCTATTTCGGCATTATTCATTTTCAGTTTAAAGGGTTCGAGTAATTCAATATTTACCTCCAGCTGCTCTAATGAATTGCTATTCGGCAAGGAAGGGGAGAATGAAAGATCCATATCCTCTCTCATCTTTAATAAATTGTTAACGTTCAGTATTCCATTAGAAAACAGCACCTGCCCGCTTATCTTTGGAGATAATATAGAATTTTTGATTAGCAGTCCCAAATCTGCTTCGCTGTCCAGAATATCTTGATAGATGATTCTCTTATCCTCATTCTTTATGATAAAAGACAGGTTATTTGGTAGAAAATGAATTAATTCAAATTCACCCGATAAGATGAATCGATTCTGGTAAGCTCTAAAAGATATAGAAGGCATAGTGACTCTATTATTTATTATTCTTATGCTGTCATTGATTTCTTCAATCTGTACCGGTAATCCCATAAACTGAACCTGACCCTGATAAATATCAATCTTTCCGTTTACTATAGGATTATCAGCTGTGCCGCTGAAAGAGAGCTTCAGGCCAAGTGTTCCCGTAATTTCCGAGAATGTATCTTTCCAGAATATCTTTAATATATTGAGGTCTGTTTTTTCCATATTAATCTGAAAATCAAGAGGTATACCCGAATAGGTAGGTGCCAGTTCTAATTCTTCTTCTTTAGGGAAAATAAAGCTTTCCGCGGGAATATTTCCCCGGGCAGTTATCTGGTATTTTTCTTCCAGGTCAATGGTTAACTCCTTAATTTCTATCTGATTGGTTAAGCTGCTCCAGATGAGCTCACTGTGTAAATTCTCATAGTAAAATTCCCGGAAATAACCTTCTTTGATTTTAGCAATTATGGAAACTACAGGCTGTTCTAATGTTCCGATACAAAATCCCTTGATGTCCATGATACCTTTTATTTCTTCATCAATAGCCAGTGAGGCAAATAGATTTGACAGATCTAATTGATTAGCCTGAAAATTAATATCTAAACTCCTGTCGGAAGCAATTATCCCTTCTGCTTTCAGCAAACCTTCTGATTGAATTAACTTAAAATCGGATATATTGAAACCATCTTTATCTACGGTAAACACTGCTTCTAACCTGGAGGGAGGATTATCTTCCTCTTTCTGGGGTATAAGCAGTGAGGATAGCAAAAAATTTTGTTTATCATTATTGCCGGTGCAGCTTATCTTTCCTGTTATACGGGAAGGCAGGAATTTCTTTATATTTTCCTGGGCAGGATAAAAATGTTCAATCATCTCTTCAAATTTTTGATGTGAAAATTCAATTTCCAGTGAGAAGGGATTCCCTTCTTCCATTTTAGCCTGGCCCTTCGCATTTATCTCAATCGTCTCATTTTGTAATTTGAGGTGCTCTAAATCAAGAGAATAATAATGACCAATTTCAGTAAAGAAATTGTCAAAATTTATTTCCTGATTTTTATAAGCTGTCTTCTGACCCTGTTCTGGCTGTAAGTGAAAATTTGCCTCACCCTGGCCCAAGGGATAGTTTTCATAAATTATCTCTTCTAGCTGGAAGACTCCGTCTACTTCTAATAGAGGCCAGATACCCTGTATATAACCATTACCCTCAACCTGACCGGATAAGGGGACAGAATAAGCTAATGTTTCCAGTAAAGGATCTAGAGAGAGAGGGGCTATCTGGTAAGAAAGATTAATTTCAGGTTTATCAGGTTGAGATAAAACAATCTTTCCCTCTGCGGCCATTTTTAAATCCTGGTTTGTTAAGTCAAAAGATTCTATGGATAAGATATCTTTTCCATAGGTAAGTCTCCCCCTTAATTCCTCAAAAGGGTGATCCTGGATTGAGAATTTTGACAGCTCCAGGTCAATAACAATTTCCGGCTGAAGGATGTTTCCCTTTGCCTTACCCTGCAGAGCTAAATTCCCAGCTATTTTAAGATCTTTCTGGAATGCAGGGCCATATGTCGTTAAATCAGGAATCTGGTAATTAAAATCTAAAGTAAAATTAGCCATTTCTTCAAATCGAATATCACCCTTTACAGATCCACTGCTCCCGCCCGATTGTAATTCACATTTTTCTATTGAAAACCTATTATCAGAAAGGTCAATTATTACCTCCATATTGCCCTTGAGAGGGTCAGGCAAAGCAAAGTCTCCTTTTTTTATCTTATTAATAGAAAAAATCCCGCTAAGACTGGATTTAGCACTATCTGGTATTTGACTTTCTATTTGAAACTGGCTTTCCATATTTCCTGAAAAATCCTGAAGAGCTGAAAATTGTTTAAATAATGAATGGTGTAAAGATAGATCGGAAGTCTTGATAATGAACTGGTATGAGGGTAAATCCTGGTCCCAGTTAATATTACCGTCAATTAAAATAGTACCATTTGAATCCTGGGATTTCAGATCATTTATAATTAACCCTTTGTTATTCAGAGTAAAGTTTCCTGAAATAGTAGCAAATGGTGTCTCTTCGATAATTATTTCAGATGAATTGATCTTTCCCTGAAAAGAGAAGGCATCTGTCAAGCCATTAATATTCCCCCATAAATCAATTTCCCCTTCCAGAGTAAAATCGTAATTCTCACTGGTAAAAAGAGAGATATCATCTTTGAGCAAGGAGGCTTCTAAATGCTTTCCTTCTATCTTCAAATTATAGCTGGTTTCCGGAGCAGTCTGAACCTGTCCCTCTAATTGAATAATATGGTCATAGTGAAGGCCGGTAAGATTCGAAATTATGATTTCTGGTTTGCTAAAATTGATAGAACCACTTATTTGCTGGAAAGGCATTTCCTTTAAAAAATAAGGCTGAGCATTAGCTTCATAAAAAGTTGCATCGCCTTGCCAGAAAAGAACATCACTATCCCATTCGGGAGAATGGCTTAGATTGAGCTCTAAGTCAAACTTTCCCTTACTGATATTAAACTGTTCAGCTGCCTGGAGGTAATATTGAAAATGGGTAATATCGGCATTTTGTAAATGAAAATCCAGAGAATATTCGATTTTACCAACAAAAAAGAATCCACTTAAGGATAGGAGAGCCTCATCAGGAACCTGAATAGCATTAATCTCAAATTTAATTTCTGGCAGATGAGTCAAATCAAAAGAACCATTAAGGTCTTTTGTTTTAACAGTAATATTATCTTTATGGTATACTGCCTCATCCTTATAAACCAGTAGACTATTTTTAAAATTTATCTGTTCTATGGTTATATTTTCATTCAGGAATTTTAAATCTAAATGGAATTTTTTAACCAGGTCAAAATCACCATTAGAATCTCTGGTTAAAGCAGTATTTGCTTCAATAAAAGTAATTTCTTTTATATCCAATTTCCATTTTTTCCCTCCCCGCAAAAGAGAAAGAAATATAAAAAACCTGATTTCTGCCTCTTTTGACTGAAATAAAATTTCTGTCTCATCTTTATTGTTTTCCAAAATTTTCAGATCGGATAAGTGTATCGAGTGGAGGGATATGGTATCAATAGATCCAATTTCTATTTTTTTATCCAGAATATTTTCCAGCTGTCCGGTAAGAATATGCTTTAAATTTATCCGAAAATTATCACTATTGATATAATAAAAAGTTGCAAAAGAACCCATTACCAGAAAGAATGAGAGTATTACTAGAAAATAAAATAATTTATTTTTTTTTACGTTACCAGATATTTTTTTAATCATTTACAATCTATAATAAGTTTTAATAATTTGAGGTAATCTATATTTAAGGAAGATTCTTAAAAATTTGAAGACCCCAATAAACAAAGTTTCTACAATATAAATATTATTAATTATTTTTTACATTATATCACAGCCTTATAATTTAACAGAATAAGGGAACATCAGGCAACTTAATAAATAATAAAAAACTTCTCTTGACATCATTGGTATAATAAAAAATAAAAGTAAATTAACAAACTTAGCGTGGGAGAATAAGTATATATTACAGGAAACAGAGAGCCGTGTTAGCTGAGAAACGGTTCCAAAAATATACCAAATGGACCCACAAGTTTCGGGCTGAAAAGTTTCTATACCAAGTAGGTACCGACGGTTATCCTCCGTGATCAGGATGGGGTATCGGTATAAATTAATACCTGTACTTTTTAAGTGGGAACAGATAAAGATATGTCGAGTTATCTGTTTCAATTAGGGTGGCACCACGAAAGGCTTTTCGTCCCTTAGTGCATAGCTGAGGGAATGAGAAGCCTTTTTTTATTTTTCAATTTCTAAAAATAACTGTCTGATGCGACTTATTGTATCATTCGGGAAAATTTTTAACAGATTAATATTTTAAATAGTCTGAGAGGAGAATTAATGTCTTGCTAAAGGGATTTATGGAAACAATAAGGAAGTTCTGGTCCCCTTAAAGGGGACTTCTATTAAAGCAAATGATAATCTGAAGAAAAATTAAATTTCAATATTTAAAAAAGGAGAAGAGAATAATTATGGAACAAGTTAAATACATATT
Source organism: Candidatus Atribacteria bacterium (assembly GCA_029556475.1). Lineage (GTDB taxonomy): Bacteria > Atribacterota > Phoenicimicrobiia > Phoenicimicrobiales > Stramentimicrobiaceae > Stramentimicrobium. Next base: position 3,236 of record JAKQEP010000065.1, on the reverse strand, counting down.
GGAAGAGAAGGAGATACCACAATATTGGTACAATATTCTAGCCGATTTACCAGAACCAATGCCTTCAGTATTACACCCGGTAACCAAAGAACCGATCAAGCCGGAAGATCTGGCCCCACTTTTCCCTATGGAACTTATCAAACAGGAGATGAGTACCGAAAGATATATCGAAATACCTGACGAAGTGAGACAGATATATCGGTTGTGGAGGCCTACCACAGTTTTTCGGGCCAGAGTGTTAGAAAAGGCCCTGAAAACGCCGGCTAAAATATTTTATAAATATGAGGGGAGTAGTGCTCCCGGAAGCCATAAAGCAAATACTGCCGTAGCGCAGGCCTATTATAATAAAAAAGAGGGTATTAATCGAATTACCACTGAAACTGGTGCTGGTCAATGGGGGAGTGCCCTGGCTTTTGCCGGAGCCTGTTTTAATATAGAAATAAAAATTTACATGGTGAGAATTAGTTATGACCAGAAACCTTATCGAAGAGTTATGATGCAGGTATGGGGCGCTGATTGTATTCCCAGCCCCTCAAATCATACTAATTCAGGAAGGGAAATTTTAGCAAAAGACTTTAATTGTCCGGGTAGCTTAGGTCTGGCTATTAGTGAAGCGGTAGAGGAGGCGGCTAGCAGAGATGATACTCATTATTCACTGGGAAGTGTTTTAAACCATGTATTATTACACCAAACAGTTATTGGTCAGGAAGCTAAAATAGTGTTAGAAAAAATTGGTGAATATCCCGATATTTTGATTGGTTGCGTAGGAGGAGGATCAAACTTTGCCGGGATGTTTTTACCTTTTGTAAAAGATAAAATTGATGGCAGTCATCCGAACATACAGATTATCTGTACTGAACCATCCAGTTGTCCAACCTTAACTAAGGGGCCCTATTGTTACGATTTTGGAGATGAGGCCGGCTTGACTCCTCTGATGAAAATGTTTACTCTTGGCCATGGATTTATTCCGCCTCCAGTACATGCTGGTGGTTTACGGTACCACGGTATGGCACCTATTATCTGTCATTTATTGAATTTAGGGCTTATAGAAGCCAGAGCGGTTCATCAACTTGGTACTTTTCAAGCGGGAGTTGATTTTGCTCGCAGTGAAGGAATCATTAGTGCACCTGAAGCAAACCATGCGATAAGAGTGACTATTGATGAGGCAATTAAATGTCGTGAAAGTGGGGAGGCAAAAACAATTCTTCTTACCTTAAGTGGACATGGGCTTGTGGATATGGCAGCATACCAGGCATATTTTGATGGTAAATTACATAATTATGATTATCCCAAAGAAAAGATAGAACAGGCTTTAAAGGATTTACCAAAAGTATAATAGAAAGCCACCTGTTTTTACAGGTGGCTTAAATATTTCAACTATTATATCCAACTTGTCACAATTTATTAAAATTATTAATCTTTTTGATAAAACCATTATAACTATTCAATGACAAATTTCTGATAAAAGTTATAATGCATAAACCAAAAAAATATGTATTCCATTATGTGATGCTTTTAATTTATTCTAAAATATTTTAACCTTGCTAGCTAGAATACTATAGCAGGTTAATAAATAATAAAGATCCTGCTATATTGAAAAAGTATTGGAGAGAAACAACCTCTTGATATGTACATAAAAAGATGTATATAATGTAATCATAGAACATAATACAAATAAATATAAAAATATGTATTAAGAGTAAAAAGTCATGCCGGATTCAGATGATTTGCGTAAAGCGAAGGAAATACTAAAAAAGGGCAACTATACCTTTGTGTTAACCAAAAAAGGCCAGTTATTAAAAACGTCTTATGAAAGAGGCATTCTTCCTATGTTACGAATTATTAAAGAGGATGAACAAGCCCTTTGTAATGCGATTGTGGCAGATAAGGTAATTGGTCGTGCTGCAGCCTTCTTGCTGATAAAATATAGAGTGAAAGCAGTTTATGCCGATAAAATCAGTGAGAAAGCCAGGGAAGTATTGGATAATAATTCTATCTTTTATCAGTTTGGAGAAAGTGTTCCCTTTATTAAAAATCGTGACCAGACCGGCCAATGTCCTCTGGAAAAGCTTACTTCCCATACTGATAATCCTGATTATGCCTGTGAACAGATTAGCCTTTTTTATAAGCAGGCATTGGGGATTGAGCTCTGAAAGTAACAAAATTGTTGGAGAAGATTATGGAATTAAAAAAAATTACTGAAAACACCTATTATATCCCCGGACCAACTAATCTGGGCCTTTTCGTGGAAGATAAAAAAGTTATTCTGATTGATAGTGGAAATGACGAATGGGTTGGCAGAAAAATATTCCGACTACTGGAAGAGAGAGAGTGGGAACTGAGTAAAATTATTAATACTCATTCCAATGCTGACCACATTGGCGGCAATGCTTATTTACAGAAAAAGACTAATTGTGACATTCTGGCTACTGCTCTGGAATCGGTCTTTATTGATGAACCATCTTTAGAACCTTTTTTACTGTGGGGAGCATCTCCTTTCAAAGCTCTCAGAAACAAATTTCTGCAAGCACAGCCTTCCCGGGTCACCCATATTATTGGAGAGGAAGGAATTATCAGTGGAACACCTTTGCAGGCTTTTCCCCTGGAAGGTCATTTTATTCAGATGATTGGAGTGAAAACCCCTGATGAAGTACTGTTCCTTGCTGACAGCCTCTTTTCAACGGAGACCATTAGTAAATACGGCTTAACAGTGAAAAGCGATATTGAAAAATCACTTAACACCTATTCTCTTTTAGAAAAACTTTCTGCCAGACTATTTATCCCATCCCATACCGCACCTACCAAGGATATCAGTGATTTAATTCGGGTAAACAGGGAAAATGTGGAACAGATTAACAGAAAAATTTTGTATTATTGCAGCGAGCCTGTCTCCAGAGAGAGGTTAATACAACTGTTGATCAATGATTATCAGATAACACTTTCCAGTGTTCAATTTGTACTGACCCATATTACTGTTTCTGCGCATCTCAGCTATTTGTACGATAAACAGCTTATAAAGCCTAAATTCGAAGAGGGCAAAATGCTATGGACAGGTAATGATAAAATTGATTTATAGTGAAAAATTAATTTTTAAGTTTAAAATGAGGTGGAAATTATGGTAAGAAAAAATATTCTAAAAATTGTTAATAAAAAAAGATTGTTTTTTCAGATGCTGATAATTGTCTTTTTGATGCTCCCTTCGTCAAATTATTTTTCTCTGGCACAAGTCGATGTCC
>JAKQEP010000059.1 GCA_029556475.1 Candidatus Atribacteria bacterium | reverse complement strand
AGGTCTTTCCTTTGCCCAGGCTCCGGTAGATCTCTTTCGGAGATTCACCGTTTAGATATCTTTTAATTGCCTTTTCTCTTATCTTTTTCATATTCTATACCGACCTCCTTATTCTTAAGGTCAGTATAGAATATTTATATCAATAGTTCGCGATGTGTTGATATTCGTCAAACAATTATTTAAAATTGAATTACCGCAGACGAGTAGTTAAATTTGAGTAGCCTAATTCGCAAGTTGAACCCATTATTCCTGCAATTTCCATTTCAATACTTCCATCTGGCTTTAAGCTGCCATCGTGTCCACCCGTTATAATCTCTATGGTTTTTATATCCCCAATTACCTCATCCATTGGTGGTAATATAACTAATTGATTGCCATTACCATTAGTAATAACTGCGTCTGCTTCAGGAGTAACATCTGCGAGTCCTTGAGATGAGCCATCTCTCCCAGCATATTCATCTGTGACTAAAACAGTTTTTATTCCTGACTCTTCACATTTTTTACAAATCATCATTAAAATAGTTTCGGGATTGCCTCCCCCATCTTCTGAGATAATTACTCCCCGTACATTCATTAATTTAACAAGATTTAACGCGTAAGAGCTAGCTAACTCGACAGATGACAATGAAGTGCTTTCGTTAACTAAAACCACACCTACAAAATATAAATCTTTTTTATGTCTTTTATATAGTTCTTCTACTATTGGGTTATTAAGCTGATGATAGGTGGTATGTTTATGGCATGGAGCAGCGCAATTACCGCTTACAATGGCTCCATCCATTAATTCAGTTGGAGAAATAATTGTTGGCAACATCCTTTTTGCATCAACTCCATAAACATAAGTATCGTGAAGTAGCCCTTGGCTTAATAACATATGGACAAAAGCTACTCTAGGGAGATTAAGATAAGGTTTGTTGTTTGCGGGGAAAGGATTATATTCATAAGATTCTTTTTTAGTAGGATTTGCTTTTCTACCAACTTGCCCTAAATAGTATGATGCCCTTAACCCTGCCAGGCGGATAGCTTTCTCATGCTCATGTTTCCCCAATCCATCCACTGGTGTACAAACCAAAACAACGTTATAAGTTTTTGACCAAGGGGTGTATTGGGCACCAGGCCCACTCATATCTATTAATCCTTCTTGAAAATTAACTATCCTTCCGGAAGTAATTACAGCTACCCCATCTAATACATGAGTGGTCCCTCTACCAACGGTTTCTGAAATACCAATAAATCCAGGAAATATATTACCTTTCCCTAGCACCTTGGCCCTTGGCTCAATAACATCCTTGATGGGGATTATTCTTTTACTTTCTCCTGGCCTCGCAATTTTTATATCCACATCTTTTATATTTTTATCTTCTAAAATCACATTCCTTAGCTCTTCATAATTTATAAGTAAAAGATCATCTCTTATTTCAGTAATTTTGCCAAAATCTATATTATTTATTCTAATCTCGCCAACTTCTAAAATTGTCTTGTTTTCTTTATTCATAGCTGTTTTTTGCTCTGTATCCCAAATTTTTTTACTTTTAGTTTTTATAGTCATTTTGGTAAACCCCCTAAAAATATTTTGGATCCTGGATAATATATTTTCTAACTAAAAATAACACATATTTTTATCATTTGTCAAATCTTTTTAAACTTCAAACAACCGTCTTACCTAAATTTGTTAAGCTTTGGTAAAAAAGGTGTTTTGAAACTCAATTGAATAACTAAAAATATTAGAAAAATTATAATTAATTTGTATTACTCTCAAGATGTGTTTACACATTGCCGTTCTTTCCTATAGAAATAGGATACTATATTAACCAGGTTCCGGTAAAGAAAATTTTCGCATACCATCTAAGAATTTCTGATAGGGAATCTTCCCCTTTAACCGGTAACCCTGATTCGTTCTTTTAAAATTGTAATAGTAGATAAACTTATCCAGATCATGTTGCAATTCGTCCAGTGTAGAGTATACTCTCTTAAGCATCACAATCTGGTAGAATTCTTCTAAAAGTGTTCTGTTAAATCTTTCTACCATGCCGTTACTTTTAGGACATCTAGGCTTAATTCTGGTATGAGTGATGCCACAGGAGGCCAGGAATATCTCATAATCATGTTTACCATTCTCCCAGTGGGTGGTGTACTCTTTACCATTGTCGGTTAGGATGCGATCCAGTGGTATACCAAAGATACCGTATACCGGTAATACCATGGCCTCCGCCATCTTAGATAGAGTGGTACACCATTCAGTAGTTATCCAGATCAATGGTCCCAGTTACCGGGCAAAGGACCTAAAAGCAAAGGGAGGTGAGGGTTGATTTTAGTTTTATGAGACTATGGAAAAAAGTCCGGCTTTTACTCTGGATTTTAGGTTGACTTTGAGGGCTTTACAGATCGATCCCAAAACAACTGCCAGGTATTATTCCATGAATGAGGAAGAATTTCAGGTGTACTTAAAAAGCCTGATGTTTCGGGAGAGAGGTTTTAGAGATTATGAAAAAGCCATTCTCGAGGTCTATAAAAGTAATGGGAACAGGAGATTGAATATGGCTGCCGTCTATGATTACCTGGAAGAACGTTACGGTGCTCTTCCCGGTAATGAACAGACCCTGCGTAACTTTATCCGTTATCTTACCCATTGCAACAAACTACAATTTAACCAATC
>JAKQEP010000054.1 GCA_029556475.1 Candidatus Atribacteria bacterium | reverse complement strand
GGCTACGATTTCGCTATTGCTTCTTCTCTCCCACGCCTTGCGGTGTGAGACTTGCAAGTCGCTCTGGGGTTCGTCGGCAACTACGCCCCTTGTGGACTTTCACCACAGATTGACGGCATGCCCGTCATACATAAAAAAACCACGAATGAATTAATCACCCGTGGTTTAAAAAAAATAAAGACCACAGGCTTTTACCCGATTACCTGAGGTAAATGCCTGTGGCCCAGTCAGAGAGATTTATTCTCTCCTACCAATCCCTGATGGCATTCACCTCAGGAATAAAGTAGAAGAAATAAAATAGATTACCAATATTTCTTTTTTCTGTTACGCTAATGTTCTTATTCTTTAACATATTTTTTATTTCTAAAAGATTAAATTGTTCATATGTTAGCTGGAACTTTATGATCTGTCAATAGTGAGTATAATATTTTTAAAAATTTTTGAAATTCTTTATTCTGCTGGTTCTAATATAAAAACCTGGCTGTATAAAGAGAGTGCGAGAGTTATAGTTCAAAGCCTAAAAAGGTATTTACTAAATGTCCAATGAGAAAAGAAAGTGCTGCCACTCCCATACTGATAAGGGCCATCTCTGCAAATCTTCTTTTAAAATCATAATCATTCGCCACAGAAATATAATAATTAAATACAAAGATTATAGTTAATGCTACTATAACAGTAGCTATCAGACTAAGAATATAATTGCTGGAGAGGAAATAAGGGATAATTAATGCTATAACAGTCAGAATATAAGCAATCCCGGTATATAATGCTGATTTTCCTGCCCTTTTCTGTGCTTCTGGATCTTGCTCGGCTTTTGTGGACAGATATTCACTTGCCGCCATAGAAAGAGAAGCAGAGATACCAGTAATTAATCCTAAAAATGCTATTATTCTTGAATTCTGCACAGAGAGGGTAAAACCTGCCAGGGCACCGGTAAGTTCAACTAAGGCATCATTTAAACCTAATACTACAGAACTCATATAGGAAAGTTTTTCCTCATAAATCATATTAATCAATTCTATTTCATGTTTTTCTTCATCTTCAATTATTTCTTTCATCTCCGGTATAACTTTAAGCATCTCTTTATAATTTTTCTGAGCTTCCTGTTCTCCTTTTTCCTGTAATTTAATTCCAAATGTCAAGCCAAATACCCGGGATATAAAAACATAAAAAAATACTTTAAACCTGTCTACCGGTAAGTCTGTTTTGGTATATTGCTTGAATATTTCAGCGTGTTTTTTCTCTTCATTGCTTATTCTGGCTAATATTTTGGAGTTATGGGTATCTTTAGTTAATTTAGCCAGTATTCCATAAACTTGTTCTCCAACAAGCTCATCTTGCTGTGCTTTTTTTAGCTGAGCAACCTCTTTTTCACTCAAAATATTGTCCATAAATACATTTCCTATCTTTAAATAAATTTATTGATTAATATTTCTGGAATAATCTAAATCTAAATATTAAAGGTTAAATAAAAAATTATAAACCAAATTAATAAAACTAATAAAGGGAAAACGTGGTCGCTATTGCCAAACCAATAATAGCTCCCACAATTACCTCAAAGGGTGTATGTCCTATTAATTCTTGCATACGCTCGCTCTTCACTCTATTTTCCTTAAAAAATATCAGCATAAGCTTGTTTAGCACCTTAGCCTGCTCCCCCGTTGCCCTCCTTACCCCAGCCGCATCTGCCATAACTACAATAGTAAATACACTCGCTAAAGCAAACAGGGGAGAATCCCAGCCCTCTCTATAACCAATAGAAACCGCCACACTCATTGAAAGGGCAGAATGAGTGCTGGGCATTCCTCCTGCTCCAAAAAACCTGCTTGAATCCCATTTTTTTTCTGTAATATAAAACAAGATTAATTTGATAGACTGATTAGCAATCCAGGTAAAAAAGGCAATTATTATTATTTTATTATTGAAAATAGCAATTAACTCATTAATAAACCTGATATTTTTATATCTCCTTTAATTATTATAAGTAGATATATTACCCTCCCTGAACAGGTGGAGTTGAAAAATTGTTATTATTGGACATCAACTCTCAATTTGCCAGCTTTGGCAAAATTTTCTGTTTCCATCTCTCTGATAATAATGCTTACTGCCTCTTTCGGACAATTAAGAGTTTCAGATACAGCTTCTGTAACTCGTCTTGCCATCTCTCTTTTTTGTTCCACTGTCCTGCCTTTCAATATCTCTATCTGTAAAATGGGCATAATAAAAAACCTCCTTTTTTATAATTTACAAAATGTCGCCCTTAAATAATAATATTAATTCAGATTATGTTACTATTTTATAGCAAAAATACCAGTTTTGGTCAAAAAAATTCAGCCTGTGATATATTTTATTCAGAAATTAGCAAGGGCAATAAGAAGCGAAGCGATGTGAAAATCTCATCATCTGCAACCCACATAAAATTGTAATGAATGATTAATAATCAGTAATCAGTGAAGATTAACAAAAAATAGATAAAAAAGAAACTCTCTTTTCTCTGACTAAAAACTATAATCCAAAAACTTATTAAAACCAACGACAATCACTGATATAAATGCACGACACAAAAAGTACGACAAATTTGTCATCATGAGGAGCTCCTCCACTCTGTCATTGGGAGGAGCAAAGCGACGCGGCAATCACATGCTCTATCGCCCACACTCTTTTTCTTTACATTTTAAAACTAAATACTAAATACCAACGACTGATTCTGATATGCTATCTCTTGATTATTTTATAGTAAATTAATCCTATCCATTCATGTATCGCTCTTAAGTTGTGTTCCCAGGAACTCCGGTTAGGAAAAATATCTAAAACACCAGGCGATTTATCTTCATACAAAAAATTTACCGGAGCAGGTAAAATTGTCACAACATCATTTTGAAAAGCCAGCATTGCCCTGGGCATATGTACAGCACTGGTTACCAGAATAACTTCCTGAAAAGGTAACCTGGTAAGTATATTTAAAGTAAATTCAGCATTTTCCAAGGTAGTGCTGGATTTGCTTTCCTTGAGAATATTCTCAGCGGGTACTCCCAATTCCATTAATACCTCTCCCATGATACTGGCTGCCGGTGTTACCTCACCAATACCAGGAATAATCCCTCCACTAACCAGAATAGGACATTCTATTTTCTTATAAAGAAGGTATGCTCCCACCAACCGTGCCAGGGTAATCTCTCCTACCTCAGATACACATTCATCAGTTAAAAGACTTCCAGAGGATGAATCTCCAGATAAAACTACAATTATCGGTTGTTTAAGGCTTATATTTTCTCCGGATAAATCTGAATCAAGGATAAATTTCTCTTCCAATGGTCTTAAAAAGAGGTATTCCCCAAACCAGGAACCAAATATAAATAAAAGGGAGACTATAAATATCAAGAAAATGGTGGCTGCCTTCTTCTTTCGAAGGATTAACAGAAAGTAGAGAAGCAAAATGGCAATAATTATAATTCCAGGTGGAAATATCCATTGCATAAGAATCTTGCGCCATAAGAGTAATGGATTTAACATCTTGCTCTCTTTGAACTCTTTTTTGATTCTTTGCTCTGTTAAAACTGTTCAGGGTTGTCAATAACAATATTCACCGGTATTGGTATCTTAATATATATATATTCCTGAACTTCTTCCTTAATATCAATATCAGCAAAATCTTGCTGTTTTATAGTGACAACTATCTCTTTTTCCTCCCGGGGAGATAGATTGATTTCTTCATAATTCAGGGTAATATAATCCTGGGAAGGCATCAGAGAAATTTGCTTCCATTTCTTATCACTATTATTCTTTATCAATAATTTGGCTTGATATGTCTGTTTTCCCAATTCTCCAGTTAAGATGAATTTGTCTAAGGGTAAAATAGAGATGGTCTCTTCTTTTTCTTTTATATAACCCTCAATACGTAAAGTAATATTTTTCTTATTAGGGTCATTTGTTACCAAACGAATGTATTCTGTTACCACGCCTATTTCCTGATTACTGGAATCATAAATAAAACTAAGTTCTCTTGCTTCATCGGGAGCTAACTGAATTGGAAATTCAGGCGTTTCCTGGCTATAGTGTACTTCATTGGGAAGAACAATATTTTCAATTTCTAAAACTAAATCGCCATTATTGGATAAGGTTACCTGAAATGCAGAATTATCGCCGTTGGAAAGCAGCCCCAGATTCCACCTACTGGTAGATAGAGCAATTTTGGGGGAAGGGGAATGCTCAATATTGGCTTTGATAGCAATTCTCTTGCGGGAATTTTCCGGGTCATTACTATAAATATATACCGACTGGGTTATTTCGCCTTCATACCCCCTGGGGTTAAAGGTAACCTCTAACTGAGTTGTTTTTCCAGGTAAAAGCTTTTCATCTTCCAGCACAGTTGCAGTACAGCTACAGGGAGCCTGTATCCTCTCAATAATAAGGAGTTCTCCCCCCTCATTCTTTAAGGTAAATATATGGCTCTGTTGTTTGTCAGGATTTATATTTCCTAAATCTCCAATCTCCTCTGAAACGGCTAATACTGGCGGACCAGAATATCGGTTACTCATCTTGTTGACCAGGAAACCGACTACCAAAAAGATAGATAGAATGGTGAATACTATTATTATAAACCTCTTCTTAGGCATTATTACTTCAACCTCTTTCTTTAACAGATTTAATATAAAGAACAATTTTATATCATATTTTAGGGGGACTGCCTAATAAATTTTAGACCAGTCTTATTTTTTTATCATTTGCCCCATTCTTTCTGATATTACCCACTACTCTGCTCTCACTAAATCCTTCTCTTTTCAATAATTCTAACAAATATTCGCAATCTCTCTCCCTGATTGAGATGAGAAGTCCACCGGAAGTCTGAGCATCATAGAATAATATTTCTTTTGCAAAATCAAGGTTTATCTTTTTTTCCACTAAACAAGAAAAGAATTTTTGATTTAACAGACTGCCTCCGGGAACGATATTTTTCTCAGAAAGATATAACGCCTTCTCTAAGAGCGGAACTTCACTTATCTCAATATCAGCACCAAGCTCACTATCCTTTAACATTTCACTGAGATGTCCCAGAAAACCGAATCCGGTAATATCAGTCATACTATTAATGGACAAATTTAAAATATGTTCAGAAATATTATTGAGCTTGATCATCCATCTGACTGCTTCCTTTGCTTCTGATATGTTTATCTCAGCAGCCTTCAGGGCAGTAGAAATTACTCCGGTTCCCAGGGGCTTTGTCAGGATTAAGCTATCCCCTTCCCGGCAGTTATTGTTTCTTATTATTTTGTCAGGACGAACTAGGCCCAGAACTGCCAGGCCATATTTTGGCTCACGGTCTTTTATGCTATGACCTCCCACCACAATTGCCCCGGCTTCTTTAACCCTTTCCCATCCGCCTTTAATCATTTCTTCCAGCTCATTTAATCTGTCAGCAGGGAAACAAACAATATTTAAAGCCAAAAGAGGCTTCCCTCCCATGGCAAAGACATCGCTCAGAGCATTGGCAGCGGCAATCTGTCCAAAGGTGAAGGGGTCATCCACAATGGGAGTGATAAAATCTGTTGTAAAAACAACTGCCATACCACTATTTATACGATAAACTGCTGCATCTTCATTATGCTCGAAACTACTCAATAAATTAATATCATAAATATGGTTAAGTTTTTTTAGAACCTCACCGAGGTCCTCATAACCTAATTTTGCCGCTCAGCCGGCAGCAGAAACTAACTGCATTAATTTTTTCTTATCGGACATCTCCCTCACCTCCCTTCCTGTTTTTTAGAAACAGGATACTATTGCTTTAAGAACCTCTCATTTCCCCTTCTAATGGTTATACTCTCCTCATCCATCCTGGTCAAGAGGGGAACTATATATTTTCGGCTGATATGTAATAAATCACGAACCTGTCTAATGGTAATTGACTGATTCTTACTTAAATAATTCACTATTTTCTCTTTCATCTCTTTGTAAATAAATGGAGTTATTATTATCTGCCCCTCAAGTATAATAATTTCTCCATGTTCAATTAAATATTCAATAAGTGCTTCATTTCTTGGAAAAACACCTTTTAATTCTTTTTCAGTAGGTAAATTACTGCTCTCTCTTTCAATATAGCGTAAAATTTCCTCAACCGTTTTATTTTGCTGAACTGATAGATTTATGGAGTGCCTGGCAGAAGAAATCATTCCTTTTTTTATCTTTACCTTATCGTTTTCAGATAGATAATCGAGTAAAACAAGGAGAAGGTCTTCCGGGATTTCCGGAAATTTGTTCCTGAGAATTATGGTGGGAAATCCGTCTTTCAGCGGGTCATCACTATGTTTTTGTTCCAGGAATGTGACTATTTGACTGCACATCATATTCCAGAACTTTAAGTCAACTACCCAGTCCCCTTTTAAAAAGAGGAGAGCTTTTTGGTACAATTGCTCTAAATGCTGATTGATTTCCTCCTTAGCATAAGGGCTATCAATTAGCAATTCTTCCTTTTTAATCTTCTGGTATCGCTCCAATTCACTTACAATCAACCGGTCTATATCCAATCTGTCCCTCTTTGCTAACCATTTTCCCCAGCGAGAGTTTCGGAAACTATGTCTGCTGGCTTGTTCAGCAAGAATTCTTCCACCACCAATGGTTTCATTTATACCAGGTAAACGAATAATAAAATAATCGCCGAGCATCAAGCTAAGTGGCTCCTTGAAGCGAATCTGGGCATAAAATTTTTCTCCCGGATTCACTTCCTTCTTCTCAAATATGATCATACCCCTCAAAATTTTAGTATGAGAAATGATTTCCACCTCATTACCATTTTTCAACCGAAAAAGGGTTTTTTGAGGAATAAGTTGTGCGGAAACATCATAGGTATTTCCTGATATCATTTTTTGATTGGCATAGATTAAATCTCCTCTTGCTATATCTTCTTTTTTCAATCCGATAAGGTTAAGAGCCACTCTATTGCCCACAATAGCCTTTTCAAGAGAAGTATTATAACTTTCTATCTGTCTTAAACGAACTTTCTTCAGTGAAGGAAAATGAAATATTGATTGATTCTGATATAAATTACCATTGAGCAGGGTCCCGGTAATCACAGTTCCACTGCCTTTTATTTCAAAAACACGGTCAATAAACAGTCGTGGTTTATCAATGTCTCTCTTCGGGGGAATAGTTCTGCTCAGTTTTTCCACCTCAGCCCTTAATTGAGAAACACTATCCCTATTGCTGTAACTAAAATAGAGAATTGGAATGTTTGGTCGGTCTTTACTGTTAACTCTTTCCTCAATCTCTTCTTTTACTTCCTTTAGCCGTTCAGGTAAAACCAGGTCAGTTTTAGTAATCACTATCAACCCATAGTTAATTTCTAATAATCTAATTATTTGAAAATGCTCCTCTGTCTGTTCTTTCCAGCCTTCCTTGGCATCAACAACCATAATAAAGGCGTCAACAGAGGTTATACCGGTAATCATATTTCTTATAAAATGCTCATGACCGGGAACATCAATAATACCAATTTTTTCCCCAAGAGGTGTCTCCATCCAGGCAAAGCCCAGGTCAATAGTCATCCCTCTTAATTTTTCTTCAGGTAATCGGTCTGCGTTAATACTGGTTAAGGCGTATATTAAACTGGTTTTACCGTGATCGATATGACCGGCAGTTCCAAAAATAACCATAGAAAATTATTTAGCCTCATCCTTTATTGTTCATATTTTTAGTAAAAGCAGCGGAGATTAGTTCAATTAATTTCTTATCGAATTTAGGCTCAATTGTTCTGAGATCAAAAAACAAACGATTATCCTTAACTCTTCCCAAAACTGCTGGATTAGACATTCTCAGTCTCCTATCCAATTGGTCAACATTCCCATCGGTTTCAATACTGACCAGGTAGGTAGACAATGTTTTCCCTGGCAGCGATCCGCCACCCACCAGAGATATTCCCTGGCTCACCTGAGTGGGAATGTCTCTCTTCCTTAAAGTGCGGGCGAGAGAATGGCTTCTTTTTTTAATTTCCTGAGCCGGCAAAGAAATCATTCTCCATACTGGCAGTTCCTGCAAAGTCCTACCCTGTAAATAGAATAACAGAGTAGACTGAAGAAGAGAGAGCGTAATTTTCCCAACCCGAAAAGTACGATATAAGGGGTCTTTTCTAATTTGACTTATATATTCCTTCCTGCCACAAACAATTCCCCCCTGGGGCCCCCCTAACAACTTATCAGCACTAAAGCAGACCAGGTCAGCACCACATCTTATCATTTCCTGTACCATTGGTTCGTGGAGCAGGTCAAACTGCTCGGTAGGCAGGAACGTACCACTACCCAGGTCCACTACCACCGGCAGATTGTATTTTTCTCCTAAAGCTTTAAGCTCCCCAACTTCCACTGATTCAGAAAAACCTTCTAAAGAAAAATTACTCTGGTGAACCTTCAGCAGCAATGCAGTATTTTCATTTATTGCTTTTTCATAATCATCGAGATTGGTCTGATTGGTAGTTCCCACTTCGCGCAGGATTGCACCACTTTCCTTTAATATTTCAGGAATACGAAAACCACCGCCAATCTGTACTAATTCTCCCCGGGAGATAATTACTTCTTTTCCTTTTGCCAGCACTTTTAAAATCAGAAAAACTGCCGCGGCATTGTTATTGAGAATCAGGGAACTTTCTGTTTGACTGAATAAAGCCAACATCTTTTCTACAAAATCCCCTCTTTTACCCCTCACTCCCTGAAAAAGATCATATTCCAGATTACAATAACCTGCCAAGCTAGGTAAAGAATCATCAATAATGGTCTGTCCCAGAACTGCTCTCCCCAGATTAGTATGCAAAATCACCCCTGTTCCGTTTATCACGGGTCGTATAAAAGATTGGAATTCTTTAGCGATCAAGGAGGCGCATCTGTCAGTAATATCCCTTAAAGGAGAAGGAACAGAACCACTTTTTATCCTTTCCCTTTCCTCTTCCAGAACCAGCCTCACCAGGGGCGTAATCATTTTTCGTGAATACTGGCTGGCAGGTAATTTTAACTCTTCCAGCTGTAAAACTTCCTCTACACTGGGAATTCGGGATAATAGTGAATGAAGATTTTCTCTGTTATTTCTATTATTATTTTCGATCAAACTAAATTATTTCTCCTCATTTTAGAATATTAAGCTATAAAGCCAGGATAATATTTACCTAATTCTTAGCAATACATTTTAAATTATAATAAAGGGTTAAAAACGATAATATATTCTATCACAAAGTAAATATAACACAAAATGCCCATTCTGCTGGCATTTTGACACCATCAATGGGCATTGACAATAAAGTGGCGAGAGGGGTGGGAATCGAACCCACCGCGGTAATTTTAAAACCACCGCCCACGGATTTGAAGTCCGCAAGGTCCACCAGAACCTATCCACTCCCGCTATCTATTATACTATATTTTTATTCTTTAGTCCTGATAAACTATCAGGGTATGTTTTTATTTTCTTCCTCAGCCTCCGCCTCCACTGCTATCAGTATCAATAGTAACCGTAATATTGATATTTGTACTTTGGGTAATTCCCTCTTCGGTATAGCTTACAGTAATAATTGTATTACCCTTCTTTTTTGAAGTTACTTTTCCCGCCTCATCAACAGTGGCTACGCTGGGGTCATTAGACTTAAATTCACATTTTGCTTTCTCAATATCCTTGCTGCTGCCATCATTACATTTGGCAGTAATTGACTCTATATTTTTGCTGCTAGGGATACTGGGAAATGACATAGTAGTAGGCTTGATACTAATGGATTTTAGCTGAAACTGAGTAACAGTTATAGTAAATTTCTGTTCATCCCTGAACCAGCCGTCACTTACTCTGATTACAACTTCATGTTTGCCCACCTGATTTGCCTTTGGTGTCCACATTATTAGACCGGTTGAACCTTCCATGGTCATACCTTCAGGAGCGACGTCCAGTGTATATACCACTTTAGTTTTGCTATCATCTTCAATGTCCAACTGATACTTATAGAGTTTGCCTACAATAGCACTTAAGTTTGCTTTTGATACAATAGTTACCGGTTCATTTCCCAGAAAGGGCAGCATACATCCACTCATAAAAAAAGAAGTTAGCAGAATTGCAATAATCGCTGATAAATAGACAGGTCTCTTTTTCACATTATCACCTCCTTCCAAACCTTTACTTAAATATATAATTTATCAAAAAAATGCTTGTATATCAGAATTTTAAAAAACAAATTCGTTGAAATGAATATGCAGACAATTAATTATAAAAATATTATAACACCTGCTGTCAATTTTTAATCTATATCTATTTTTATTATTTATTCTCTTTTACAAATTCTTCTTTTATGACATTTTTTAGGCTGATAGACTATCAGTGCTGTTTTTTTAACTGTCAACCGCCGCCAAAAAAAGGAAGGGTTGGAAGTTTTACAGTTACGGTTATGGTAGAATTTTTGGCAATTCCTTCTTCGCTATAACTTACTGTAATGGTAGCTGTACCAATATTTTTTGTTTCTACAATTCCCCTCTCATTTACCGTAATAATATTAGTTTTATCAGACTGAAAATGGCATTTTGTCTTATCAATTACTTTACTGGAACCATCGCTATAGTAAGCAGTAACTGACTCTATTTTTTTAGTGATGTTTACACCTTCTATATCCATAACCGCAGGTATAGCAACTATAGAACTCAACCCTGATGAAACCACTGTGATAGTTAATTCTTGTTTATCTTTGTTGGAGCCATCGGTTACTACAATACTTGCTTTATGTACCCCTATCTGTTCCTGGGTTGGAGTCCATTCTACCATTCCGGTTTTCCGATCAATTGTCATTCCTTCAGGGGCATCTCTAAGAACAAAAATCAATTTAGGGTTACTATCATTAAGAACTAATTGATAGTTAAGGGGAATCCCGGAAATAGCTTTCAGCTCAGTTTCGGGAAGATTCTCTGTCAATTCATTAGCCAGAATAGATAACACGTAAACGCCAACCATAAAAGAGGTTAGTAAGACTACCATAACAATCAATGGGCAGAAATGTTTTTGTTTCATATTATTATCTATCTCATCTTTTTTATTATCTATATTCTCTATATATTTGGAATAACCTATGTTTTATAATTTATAAAATTATATATATTTACCAAAAATTCAAATATTTAATGAAATTAATTATAACATTTTTATCAATGATGGTCATTGTTTATTAATTTACTCAAACAGATAGTATAAAAACTTTTCAATTACCTGATAATTGAACCGGTAATACAATTATTGACATTATTATATTTCATGTTATTATATAATCCTGAATGAACATACCGGGGTTGAATAGAAATCCCAGAATTATTACAGAATTATTATGAGGAGAAAATATTAATGGAATTAAATATTACCGAAAAAGCAGCAAAACAGCTGAAAGATATGCTCCAGGAACAAGAACAATCTGACAAAAAATTCCGTATTGTGATGACCGGCATCAGCTGAAGGGGACCGAGATTTAACGTTGCTCTGGATGAGCAGCAAGAAAACGATTCACATTTAAAGGTAGATGGTTTTGATTTTATTATAGACCAGAAGCTGGTAGAAAGTATGGTCTCTTTGACCATTGATTATAAAGATTCCTTTTTATGGAAAGGTTTTCAGGTTGATTACAGGTCGGAATATTCAGGATTTTTCTAAAAACCAAATCAATATTTGAGACTGCAGACTGAGTCATTTATAATTTAAAATAATAAGAAGAGTCGGGCATAAACCCCGGCTCTTCTTATTCTGATACAAAATAAATGAGACTCTCTTTTACCCTTTCCCCACTTATTTTCTGCCAGATTGTGCAATAGGTAGAGATTTGCACCTCATATAACTGCCGCAGCTTGACATAATCGCTCTGTTTTACCGGGCAGTCAGTCTTGTAGTCCACTACTACCCATCCGTCGGCTTCCCGAAAAATAAGGTCAATGGTACCGGTTAGTATGAGTGGCTTTCCTTCTTCCCCTGTCTTTTCTCTATCTTCTGAAATCAATTCTTGATAAAAAGGGTCACTGGGAACCACCTTTATATTAAAGGGTACCTCAGTGAATTTTTGCAGCGCATTTTTTATTCTGTGATACAAATCACTTGCTATAAACTTCCTGACAATACCATACAATTCATCTTTACGGAAAGGGTCAATGCTGTTTCTTTTCAGAGTATCAATTATATGAGCCTTGAGCAAACCATCTTCTGTTTCCTCACTCACTACCTGTTCCAATATTGCATGTACTGCATTTCCCCATTTTTTACCCCCTTTATCAACAGTAGGAATAAGGGGTGATTTAATTTCCGAAAATTCTGCCTGCCTTGTGGCAGTACTCTCAAAATAGCTCCTGGCAAGTAACTTATTTTTTGCTTCTTCTCTCTTATACATATGGGTCTGGTATTCTTCTAAGCCATAACTCATCGTTTTAGTCACCAATTTTGTAGAATCCTTGCTATGTATTTCTAAAAGCATTTCCGATTTAGTTCTTTTTAGTAAAGGTTGCCATGGATTTTTATTATTATCCTGACTACCTGCGCTAAAACTACTTATAACCAATGCATTTTTTGCTCTGGTAGCAGCTACATAAAGCAATCGGGTCTCTTCCGCTTCCAGGTAAGATTTTTCGATCTGACCATACTCTTTCCATTTTTGAGGTTGGGCAATTGTTTTACATTTACCAAAATAATTAAATTTCCTAATTTGAAAATGTCCTTTCGGTACAATATCGTGACGTTCAATATGGTATTCCGGTTCATGTTTCTGGGTAAGGTAAGGAATAGCCAGAAAAACAACGGGGGCTTCCAGTCCTTTGGCTTTGTGTAAATTCATTAATCGAACTGCATTTTCTTCTACCCTCATATTGAACTCTTCTTCTAATCCTGACTGCCATAATCTTTCCAGCCGTTCCACCATTCCATCATAGGTTAGATAATCTCTCATCTCTGATTCACGCAAATATTCCAGGATGAAAAAGAGTTCATTACCCTCTTCCTTTTTATTCATTTCCGCACAAAGATAGGGCAACAATCCGGAATGAATCATAATCTTTTCTAATACCACCACCGGCGGATATTTAAAACACCAGGAATAGTAGTCTTTTAATTGTTGGAAAGCATCATTAAATCTTTGTTTTAAACCATTATCCAGAAAAAAAGGTGTATCTGCAAAAAAACTAAAACCTCCGATAGCCACCTTGTATTGATAGAGTTCCTCATCAGAGAAGCCATAAAAGATGCCCCTTAACACTGCTACCAATAATACTTGATTTTCAGGATCTTTTAGCAATCGTAATAATTTTAATAATTCCTGAAGATATTTCGATTCGTTTAAGGCGGCAGAGCCTGATACTGTTACTGGAATCCCGTATTCACTTAATAATTTGGAGTAAATTTCCATGCCACTTTTATAACGCAATAAAATCATGAAATCACGGTATTCTAGCTCATATTTTTGGCCCGATTTAAATTCTTCCTCAGTCCGTAATATTTTTACCTTATTATCAATCCAGCTTCTAATCAGCATGGCAATGGCTCGGGCATCATTTTCCATTTCTTTTTTCTTATTTCTTTCCTTGGCAATGGTATACCGGTAAACACCTGAAAAATACCCTTTTTCATCTGCTCTGGTAGTTTGCATAGAAGAATAACTTACCTGATACTCACTCTCCTCATTACCAAATAGTTCACGAAAAAGTGGATTGACAAATTGACCGATGGAGTGAAGGGAACGAAAATTGGCATTTAATTCGGTAATCATCCCCTTATTTTTTGCTATCAGACTTTTAACCTGTTTATAAACGGTGATATCGGCTCTGCGAAAATGGTAGATTGATTGTTGGGGGTCACCAACAATAAACAGGCTGCCGGTACGGGGAACTAACTTCCTCCAGTCATCCTCTTCTAATTGTTCACCGGTTAGGTAAAAGATAATTTCAGCCTGAATAGGGTCTGTATCCTGAAATTCATCAACAAGTATGGTCTGGTATTTCTGCTGAAAATAGCGACGAATTTCGGGGTTATCACGTAAAAGAGTAGCAGCCTTCAGTAATAAATCCTGAAAGTTAAGCAGAGAGTTTTTTCCTTTAAGCTGTTCAAAGTAATCTACCGCAGGTTTAATTAAATTGATGGTATGGCTATGACAATATTCCCACCATCTTTCCATAGCCGGAACAATACATTCTGTCTTTAACTCCGGCAACAATCTATCCCGGTATTCCTTTGCTTTTTCTTTTGATAGCCACCTCTTCAATACTATTTCTCCCAATTTAACAGAATCTCTGTTAAATAATTCCAATAAAATAACTTTATAAAAATCCTTCTCCAGATATGGTGGGTAGCTTTTTAATTTATGCACTTGAAGTATTGCCTGCTGGATAGTATCATATCCCCCTTCTGGCTCCTCCTCTGGAATAAATTGTTTTGCCTCATCACAAAATGAATAGAGCTTGCTTAATGCAGAATCCAGTTGAGGGCTAACTACTTCTTTATAAATTGGTTCTACTTCGGGATACTGACAAAGTTTTTTATAACTCTCTTTAAGGTCTTGTATCTGAATTCCTAATGTTGCCAAATTCTTAAACCGGGCAGCATCCTCAATCTTCAGGTTAGACAGATAGTGCTCCCAGGCCTGTTCCATTAAAAGAATATTATCAACTTCATCCAGCTCTTTAAAGGCGGGGTCTAACCCGGCTTCTATGGAACGTTCTCTAAGTATTCTGGCACAAAAAGAGTGTATGGTTCCTATATAGCATTGTTCTATGTTGGTTATGGCTTGAAAGAGAAAATTCTTTTCTTCAGGATTATCGGTTTGTTGAAGCTCTCTTTCTATCTCTTGTTGAAATCGTTCTTTAAGCTCAATAGCTGCTTTACGGGTAAAAGTAATTGCGGCAATATGTTCCACGGTGTATCTACCGGATTTTATCAGGGCAGCCATTCTTTTCACTAAACAGGATGTTTTGCCAGAGCCGGCACTGGCTTCAACCAAAAAATTGTGCTCAAAATCTTCCATTATTTGTTTTCTGGCCTCCCGGTCAAGGAGGGTTATCTCATTATCACTATTCAAATTGCTGTAACCTCCTTATCTCTTCCAGAGCTGGTTCACTGTCATATATCTCTCCTTTTGTCCCTTTCACGGGAATTACCTGATTCTGCTCCATTATCTCTTTATAATCTTTACACATCAGCTCGTCTGCTTTTTGAATCATAGCAAAATTTCCTTTGGTCACTAAATCCAGCAAAATATTTATTATCTCCAAAACCTGCTCTCTGTTATGTTGTTGGTACAGGACAATATTGCCCAGACCAGAGGTAGTAGGAAAATAATATCCCGATTCACTCACTTTCAGCTCATACCCAACTTCCTTCTTTGCCAGTATATCTTCTACAGCCATAGCATAAAGGGCATGCTGTATTTGTTGACCATGGCGGAAAGGATTTTTTTTATTATAATCTCTGGAGCTTCCAGTCTTATAATCGATTACTAGAAAAGTTCCGTCAGGTAAAACATCTACCCGGTCAATTTTCCCTTGAATACTGATTCTGTTTCCATCAGGAATTTTTAATTCAATGGCTTTAATCTTCCCTAAAATTTCATGCTCATTATCCCGGGTACCAAAGGCCAGCTCAAAGTACAGTGGCCGATTAGAGTACCTTTTATAAATTTCTTCTTCCTCTTTTAAAAAGATCTGGCAGGACTCCAATATCTCCTTTTTTTCAGCCTCGTAAACCAATTCCCCCGGTGGTGCCAGATGCCTTCTTCTTTCTGCTAAACTCTCTTCAGCCGTTTCCTTCAATAAATTCCAGTGTTGTGAATAAGAAGGTATTACTTTTCTGCCATTAGAATTACTGAGCAATATTCGATAAAATCTTTCAAATATCTTATGAAGGAGCAGTCCTCTCTCTAAGGGGTCAAGCCAGGTGAAGGGGTCATAAGCCATTTCTTTGGGAGGTTTTATCTTAAGAATATCTAATAGGAAATAAAGATAGGGGCAATAAGCAATTCTTTCCAGTTTAGAAGCTGATAATACTATACCTCTGTTTTTGCGGGGATCGGTGATGTTGGCATTAACCTGAATATTTCCATTGTAGGCATTGAATCCCTCTTCTGTTCTTATCCTGTCAGCTCTAATCCCTTCCCGGAAGGTAATGTATTTCTGTGCATATAATGATTGTAAATCCATTTTCTCTTGTTTGGCAAAATAGAGAAAAAACTCCCCCTCATCTAAAATTTCTATACTATTTTCAGGAATAAAACTTCTGGCAGGGCTCAAATCCTGGTAAAAAATACTATAGTCCAGATTAATATTTTTTTTCTGAAACCGAAAAAGCTGAAAGAACAGATTGGCAGGTGATTGTTCACGCTGAACTGTAGTATGGTAACCGGAGAAAGAAAGACATATCTTTTCTCTACGAGATAAAATAAGTTGCAATAGACGTAACTGTTCTATCTTATTTTTTTGATTATTGTTTAACAAATGCTGAAAGGGGTGCATTTCTGTTTCCAACAACAAAGTTTCTCCATTAGAACTGCCGGGAAATTTTTGATAATCCATTCCTACTAAAAAGGTATAAAGGCGGTCTATCCAGATTCCTTTCTTATAGCTGGCAATATGCAGATGACCGGGTAAGGGAGTAGAACAGTTTATGCGTTCCTGTTCAATTAAATTTTTAATCAGAAGTAGGCCCTCATTGATAGTAATTTGTGTAGAAATATCTATCTGTAAAGCGTCTAATTTATGCTCAATAATCAACTCTGCTTCTTCATCTATATTACCCTTTTCTTTTTGAGCATATTTTTTCACCAACCGTAATAGTCCACCTGCTAATCTGGAAAGGGAAATGAGGTGTTCAAATTTTTGGTCCGGAATTTCCTTAAATAATTCTTCTATCCATTCTTTAAGGGCAAATAGGTGTTGAATATCGTCAGATAGCTCCTTTGCTTTTTCCTTGGAGGTATTATTTATTTGTTTTTCTCTCTCTTCAATAGCTAAGTCAAAGCCAGGGAGATAACGCTCTCTTCCCCAGCCAATAGGAGACTGCCTCAATAATGAAGTAAATTTTTGCTCTGTCTCGGTACTCCTTATATTTCTATCAAGAGAGGAATACTTTAATAGTGTAATTAACTTCGCAATACTATAATTATCAATAATCCAATCGAATAAAGAGAATAAAAATTGAGCGGGACAACTATTTTTTATACTAATACCACTGTGAAAAGTCATCGGTATCTGATAAAGGAGGGATAATTGATAAAAATACTGAGAGTATGGTTCCTGTGTAGTGTAAAAAACCTGTACCTTATCAAAAGGATACCCTTCTATCATAATTTTTCTTAAAACTTCTCTGGTTTCATTGTATTCTCCATAGGTTTGCACAAATTCCAGGTCTAGGGATGGTAACTGCTGAAAATCAATATTTTCTCTATGCTGTAATATGTTGTAAAAATATTCTTCATATGATTGAGAACTGTCTCCATAAGCGGTTATTGGAAAACTGTGCGGTGCAGTACTTGCTTCAGGACAGCTAAAGTGAAGCAGAATTGATTTTGGTTTTATTCTTTTTTTATAAAATCTTAATTCCATCTCATTCATTGGTATATTGGCAGGAATCAGATAGATTATTTCTTCCTTCTTCGGTTTTAATCTTTCTGCTAGAGAGTAGAGTTCGGCTTCATCGAGCAATCTTTCTTCCTTTAGTTTTCGCTCATACTCTACTATTATTAGAAACAGGTCTCTCATCTTGGGAGATACTGTTTGTATTTTTTGAGGAAAATTGTGAGCAGAATAGCCGGAAACTCTTATCTCTTTGATAGTTCTGAATATCGTTGCCGCCAGAGAAGGCGTGAGTAGTGGTAATTTAAAATAGGATAATTTTTCTTCTGAGGACAATGCTTTTAATATGTCAAAAACCAGTATCTGTCCTATAGTGCTATCCAGGATCTTCCATTCATTTTTTAATAAAACAGGGAAATATATATCGCGGGCGACATCAAAAAGTGTGGTAATATCAAAATTTAAAGCCGAAAAACCCTTTAAAGTCAAGCTTTTTTTAAAGGCGTTTCCGTCCAGATAAGAAGGTGCCAGAATAGTCTTTTTGTGGAAAGGGTATTTTTGACTTATATTCTGTAAATGTTTTAAGATTTGTTCCATTAATCTTCCTATTTAACCGTGGACAATATTATTTTATTTCTCTTTGAAAGTTTACGATTTTGTGGTAAGCCCGCGAGAGATTATCCTCACTTCTGGGAAAATGGTGACGAAAAAGAGAAAGTCCATCCTGTTCATAACGTGGAACAAGATGAATATGAAAATGAAATATTGTTTGTTTAGCAGCAATACCATTGGATTGTATAATATTTAGACCAATGGTCTGGAATATTTTTTTATAATCAAGGGCTAATCTTTTACAAATCCTGATTAGGTGGGCAAGGTATTCTTCTGGTATTTCATAAATATTTTCATAATGTTCTTTCGGTATTACCAGGGTGTGGCCCTCTGTAACCGGATAAGCATCCAGAAATGCCATACATTTTTCATCTTCATAGACTATATATGCCTCTTTCCCTCTATTAATTATCTGGCAAAAGGGACATTTTTCCAACATATAAACTCCTCTATCAATTTCTGTTTAACTTCTCATCTACAGGTGCTCTAAAACTATTTAATCCTGCTGGTTGAATAGACCTTTTTTCCTTCTTTCCAGCCATTCCCAGTCTATTTCCCTCCGCTCGGGGAAAGATTCACATGTGCCAGGTTTTTGCACTGCATAGGAGGCAACCAGATTGCCAATCTGGGCAGCTTTTGCTACTGAATTTGACTGTATTAATCCATATAAAAAGGCAGCATCGAATAAATCCCCGGCACCAGTAGTGTCTAAAACAGCTTTTACGGGGAATGCTGGTACATTAATCAGGTTATCCTGATGTAAAAAACTACATCCCTGACTACCTTGTTTTACAATTACTTCTCCCACTCCCCAATTTTTTAATACTATGGCACCTTGAAGCATCTCCTCTTCATCGGTAAGGATTCCTATTTCCTTTTTATTTGGTATGACATAATCTACCATATTCCATATATTTTGTTTGGGCAGTTCAATCAAAGGAGAGGGATCGAGCACTGTCTTAAGTCCATATTTTCGGGCTAACTTTAGGGCTAATTCCACCACATCTAAAGGATATTCCAGAGAAATAGCAAGCCATTGGGCTATTTCAAACAGGTATTCAAAGCGCATCAAAAAATCAGGTTCTACCGTTCGGTTGATAGCCGGGAAACCCATAATGGTATTCTCTCCATCCGGGCTGACCAGGATTGAGCAGAGGCCGGTTTTTCCACTGCTGCTTTTAAGGACATATTCGGTATTTACCTTGTATTTTTTTAAGATGGAAAGGGCATAATCTCCAGCAAAATCATTTCCTACCTTTCCCATCAGTAACGCGGCAACTTTTAAATTGGTTAGAGCTACTGCCTGATTGGCACCTCTCCCCCCTAAAGAACACTTCATATCTTTAACCCTTATATTGTCTCCTTTATTAGGAAAATGGGGGGTATAGACCAGGCAATCCAGATTAATAGCCCCTATTACGATAACTGTGGCCATTTTTCTTTACCTTATCCCACTTATTTTCTCACTTATTTTATATTATGTGATAAGACTCACCTAATGTCAAAATTGCTCAAAACTTAAAGGAGTTTTCTTATATAGGTAAATTTATGATGATAATTACTGGTCTGGTTTTTTTAAAGTAGTTAATAAAAAGCTATTTTACTCTATTTTTATAAAGAATAAGATAGAGAATAGCAAAATAAGTAAAGAAAGCAAGCAATGCAACAAGATACATTATCGGTTGATTGGTAACATATCCAAAAATAGGAATATTTAACATAATCATAAGTGGAAAGCCAAATAAAAGTGCCACTCCACTACCCAGTACAATATTATCTGAAGCACCAGAATGAAAGCCCGGATCTACCTGCTTTAATAAAGCCATTCCTGTAGAGATAGTACCGGTATAGGTGCCATAAAAAACCATGATGTTTTGAAAAACATCCTCCTTAAAAACACGGGGAGTCATCCAGAGGATAAAGGTAATAGTTACGATGCCTCCTATAGTGGTAATCAATAGAGTTGGAACCAGATAATAATGAAGGGTCTTTAAAGAAATGGCGGCAATAGATGCGGTTATCATAAAATCAAAAGAACCTCCCGCGATTCTTTGCAGCATATAGCTATTGGGATATTCATGGCTCATAATCTTCATCCGATTTAACTGATTAAAAATAACCCTTAATAAAATAGCATAGAGAGTGCCGATAATAAAATGGAATCCCCACAACAGCTGAGCCAGTGTCTCACCAAAAGTCCCCAGCGGCAAAAGTATCTTGTTAAGACCCAATAATGTTAAATATGTTACTAAATAGACCAGTCCTATTAAAAACAGCTGAATAGAGATGTCATCTAAAGAGGCAGCCAAAGGTAACTCACCAGGGTCCATCTCTTCATATATCTTTTCTCTGGCGGTGTATTTATCCAACTCGACTGTAAATTTATTCTTTTTTATTAGATAATTCATTAAGACAACCCCTACAATACAAGCCCAGAGGAATCCTATAGTAGCAATGGAAAGTCCAATGTTTCCTCCTTGATAGAACCCTAATTCTTCCCACTGATAGCCAATTGCATAGGCTTCTCCAGGACCTTGCCCAAATCCCAGTGGTAATAACAATCCGAAGGTCGGAAATAGATCAGGGAAAAAGGTATTGACCAGCAACAGGGAAAGAATGAAACCGATAATGCCCTGTATCAGATAAATGCTGACAATATAAACACCAGAATTAAAGATATCACGGGTATGAATATTCTCTCTTTTTTTAAGGGCGATGGATATAAAACCAATAGCCATCAGATGGTAAACCAGGCTGCCCAATCTTTCACTATCTAAATTTATTACCTTTAATACCTCACTTCCCAGTATTAAACCGATAAAGCCGGCAATAATTGCAGTGGGGAACAGGTATTTCTGGAAAAAATATACTTTTCTTTTAAAAAAAACCCCGATACCAATAAACAAAGAAAGCCATAAAAAATCCATAACAAGAGACCAGTTTTGATGCATAGTTCCTCCCCCAATTTTGTTAAAAGAATATTTGCTGAGCCAGTTTTATCATAGTTTCCCACTTATAGGCTGAGATTGAGTCACAATTAAAATAAAATTGGTATAATTGTTCTTTATGATAAAAATCAAACCGGTTATTATATTGAACATTTATACCTTTGATATGTTCTAACTCAAAATTTAAGTATTCTTTTCCATTTTTATGGAAAAGAATACTCTTTCCCTGCCATAAAAGCTGGCCATCTTTCCATGGCTCTAATTTTTTAAAATGGTCAACCATCTGGCAATTTACATCTTTTTCTTGAATAAAAATACCTGTGTAGTTACTCTCTTGATAAGTCTTGAGAAGGCTCTTAGTGTAATTAACCTGCCATCTATTCCAGTCAGCCGGGTTATCAAAATAGAGTCTTTCTTTACCGTTAGTAAAGAACCCATATACGTTATATTTTACCTGATAACCACATTTACCACAAAAAAGTACATCATCTCTGGAGGTGAGTGTACCAATTTGCTGACAGTTAGGACAGAGGTAGAGATATAATTCTAATCTCTCCGCCAGATTTTTACCCTGGTAAGTATTCATAGTCTTTCTCTGATAATCATATTCGTTGTAAGAAAGGCTATCATTAATTTTACGAAATATTTCATCAATCGACATTTCTTTAATCTGTTCAGCCATCATTATCAATTCATAATCAAAGATGATTTTTCCTTTCCTCTTATAATGTGCCCAACGGGGAAAGGAGAGATATGAGCCCTTAGATAACACTCTTACTACCGGTATATTGAGCATTTTAATAAATTTAGCAGTAGCAAATATTAGCTCTCCTACAGAACCATCCCAATTACGCATACCTTCCGGGAAGACACCGATTATGCGCCCAGCCTCTTTGGCTCTCAAAGCCTCTTTCACAGCTGCCAGATCTGTCATAAACTTCTTTTTAGGAATAGAGCCCTCAATTTGCAATAACATTTTAAAAAGGGGGGTCCGGAAATATTCATCTGAAACCAGAAAGCAGATTGGTTCTTTGATAAAAAGATTAACTAAAAAACCATCCCAAAAATTGGCATGATTGCCTATCAACAGATAGGGTGGGGTCATCTTTAGTGTATCGTTTCTTTCCAGCTTTAAAAAAAATATAGTACTCAAGTACCATCTAAGAATACCGAGAACTATTCTGGAAATTATTTTATTAGGTAATCTTTTGTTTCCCTTACTCATATAAGTATTTCTTGAACCAGTCGATAGTATAGGGCATAACAATATCAAAACGGTCCTGACAGCAATGGTTAGAATCTTCAATATAGAGCAATTCTTTATCTTTGCCAACTGCCCAATCCATAAAGTAAAAGGCATGCTCTGCAGGTACCACATCATCCTTCCCACCCTGGATAATTAACATAGGACGCTCTAAGGGTGGAAAATTCTTAATATCAAGATGGCCAAATTTTTGGTAAAACACTTTCATACTATTAATACCACTCATGTAGCTAACAGCTAGCCGTGTGCTAATGTGTAATTTTTTAATAAAGGAAAGTGGAGGGATATAGGCATACCCGCCGTTACTGATAACACAATCAATCCTGGGATCCTGGGCTGCGGCAATCACTGAAGATAATCCACCAAAACTCAATCCCACTACTCCAATCCTTTCCATATCAATATTAAAGGTATTATTATTTTCAAACCAGTCGATAATGGTAATAATAGCCTGCTCATAATCAGGAATTAAACGCATCTTCTGATGCATTTCTCCCTGTCCTGGCCCATCAAAACTGAATACATTAAATCCTGCTTCTAAAAAATCCAGTGCAAAGTAGTGATTTTCTACCTCTTTGATATTATTCAACACGTTAACAAAGATAATTAAGGGTTGATTTGGTTTATTATTTAACATAAGATAACCAGGGATTTCTGCTTCTCGAAAAGGTATTTCAATTCTAATAGGTCTGTCCTTCTCTTCGTATAATGCAATTGCCTTCACATAACACCTTCGGGCTGCCTCTTGCGATTCTAATTTTAATTTTATATCATAAAAATTAATAAAATTCCCTACATGATAACAACCAGCAGCCTCATGAAATAGTCTGCGAGCCAAAAAAATATTCTCCTCTATGGCAGCTTTTTCTGCTAAATACTCAACATCCTGTCCTTCTTTAAACCATTTCTCGTTCCAATCATAATAATTCTTTATTCTTTTTACCACTCTTTCACTACGTGCGGGGTCAACTCCACACATGGCAAAACGATTATACTCAGTGATAGTAAGGACTTTTCTCATTGAAACCACATGAGCATAAAGCCTTTCCCACCATTTCATAGTTGGCTGGGTTGGAAATGGTAACATCTGTGGGATAAAATCTTCTTCTTCAGGAAATAGCTGCCTATCCCTATCCTCTACTTCTTTTTTTAGCTGAAAAAATATATTTGAACTGAAACCCTCCTGATAAACCAGTTTCCCATATAACATCTGCCTATCTTTTGATTGTTCTGAGAGTAAATCAATAAATTCTATTTCCTGATTATCCAATTCCTCCATCGATTTTAAATATAGCTGAAATATTGCTGAATCAAACTTGTCTACCACATAATCCTGCAAAAAAGCAGCTTCTCGGAGGGCTTCAGCAAGAACAAAACTTGTAGTGTTGAAAAAAATGATCAAAAAGATAATCAGTATTGAGAATAGTCTTATTTTTCCATATTTACTAAAGGCAATCTCAATCAATATAAACTTCCTTTCTATATCTTTTATAATCATTTATTTTATTTCAATATTCTCTAACTTTTAACAGCTCCTCTAAACCCTTTTTATTCATAGCTCTGAATAAAAAGTCTCCTTTGCCCTCTTCTAGTACCTTTAACCTCTGTTCAAAGGTTTCTTTCTGTTCATTCTGATAAAAAATCCCTACCGGTAGCCTGTCTCTTTCAGTTGCCCGAATAAAAGCCTTATTTATATCGTGAACATCGTGATCCTGGAGAATATAAGTATTGTCCTTAAACCATTGAAAGGTATTTACTTTATTGAAGGTAACACAGGGCTGGAAAATATCTACCAAAGCATACCCACGATGCTGTATTGCCTTTTTAATAATTTCAATAGTGTGCTCTATGTCACCGCAATAAGCCCTTGCTACAAAAGAGGCTCCCAGAGAGATAGCCATAGCTATTGGATTAATAGGGTCAGATATGACCCCATCCACCTGCACCGGTGTTTTATATCCAATATCGCTGGTGGGTGATGCCTGTCCTTTGGTAAGCCCGTAGACCATATTATTATGGACTAAATGGGTTA
Organism: Candidatus Atribacteria bacterium; assembly: GCA_029556475.1. Classification (GTDB taxonomy): domain Bacteria; phylum Atribacterota; class Phoenicimicrobiia; order Phoenicimicrobiales; family Stramentimicrobiaceae; genus Stramentimicrobium. The sequence continues at coordinate 61,084 of JAKQEP010000054.1, read as the reverse complement.
CGTCTGGATTTCGCCTGATGGTATGTATAAAGTGGTTTCCACCCTCTCCGTACATATCACCATCTCCACCTTCCGCAATAACGGTCAATTTTGAATTACATGCTTTAATTGCGGTAGCAGGTGGCAAAGCTCTGCCGTGTAATCCATTGAACATATTTACATTTAGATATTGTGGAGTTTTGGCTGCCTGACCGATACCGGAGACGATGACCACTTCCTGAGGTAACAAAGATAGTTCTGTAAAAACCTGCTGCAATGCTTTCAATATCAGAAAATTGCCACAGCCAGGACACCAGGCCGGCTTAACAATCTGTTGTTCGAAACTTATAGTCTTATTCATTTTTGAGCTACCTCCTTTAGAATATCATCTATTTCCCGGGCAAGCTCATCAGCATAAAAGGGCAGACCATTGTATTTGAGTATCTTTGTTCCTACACTGATTCCTGTTTCTGCCTCTAACAGACGGCTGAATTGTCCACTATAGTTATTTTCAATAGAAATAACCTGCTCTGCCCTGTCCAAAAAAACAATACTTTCCTCAGAAATAGGATAAAGCTGTTGAAAATGGAGTAAAGCAATATCCGGCCTATCCAGCCTCTCCATTGCTTCTTTAATAATATTGAATGTTGACCCCCATCCTACCAATAATATACGGTAATCCTTTGCGCCGGCTAATGTAGGTGGTAATATTTCTTTTTTTAAGGGATACCATTTGGCATTTCTTTTTTCTACCATTCTCTTTCTAATGTCCATATCTTCTGTGATAAGTCCCATCTCATCATGCTCATCACTATCTACTCTGACCAGTCCTTCTCCAAAACCAGGAATCCCTCTTGGCGATATCCCATCCTTTATCTTTAGATTATATCTATGATAATCAGAATCAGTCTTAATGATAAAATTATTTATCTCCTCTTTAGGAATAGTTAACTTTTTAATATTGTAATAGGTATCCATAGTGTATTGGTCAGTTAGAATTATGACCGGTATCTGGAATTTATCAGCCCAATTAAATGCCTTCTGAGTAAGATAATAGGCATCCTCAATAGTGGCAGGAGCAAGTATGATGCGTGGAAACTCTCCATGTCCGGCATAGAGGACAAATAGTAAATCCCCTTGCTCAGTCCTGGTTGGTAATCCGGTAGATGGTGCTGGCCGTTGAGCTAAATGAATAACTACAGGGGTTTCAATCATACCTGCCAAGCTGAGGCCTTCGGTCATCAAGGCAAAACCTCCTCCGGAGGTAGTAACCATAGCACGTGCACCAGTATACCAGGCTCCAATAGCCATATTAATAGCGCTTATCTCATCTTCTGTCTGTTCGGCAATAATATCAAAATCATGGGCATGCTGAGCTAAAAAGGTCAAAACTCCAGTAGAGGGAGACATTGGGTAGGAAGATATAAAATTACAACCCCCGGCAATTGCTCCTAACCCTACTGCCTCTGCGCCATTAAACAACAGATTATTCTTCACTTTGCTGGATTTTTTAAGTTTTGGCAAACGTTCAGATTTTAAGAGGTTTTCTTTAATCAACCTCCTTGCTTCCTGATACCCCTTTTCTAAAGCTTTGATATTATCTTCTACAAATTCTTTTTTATTCTTTTCGGTAAAATAGTCTGTTAAAAAGTCTTTACCAATTTTAATATCTCCATCCAGTAAACCCAGTAAAAGTCCCACTGCTATTATATTGGCATAAATGGCTTTCCCTATCTCCTGAGCCATCTTTAAAAAAGATACATTAATAACCTTCTTATTAGTATCGAGTTTTTCCTCATCACCGATAATGATGGTATGCTCATCAATATAGTAAGAAACATGTTTTATAGCCTCTCTATCCAGTGGTATCAACACATCTATACGAGCAACCGGGGCTTGAATCGGTTTGCTGGATACTCGAATCTGGGTGGAGTTACTTCCTCCTCTCACCCGGGACATATATTCTTTAGTGGCAAAAACATAATACCCAGATAGCTTTAAAATTCTGGTCAATAATTCTTCCACTGTTTGTATACCCTGTCCAGCTTCACCACAAAGCACAATAGAAATATCTTGCTCTGGTATTTGCGGCTTATTTTCTCTTTTCATCCCTTCCTCCCTCCTTTTTTAGGAAAATTTATCTGGTAAATCCTTTTCCTTTTGCAAAACAGGTATGGCAGATGAAATAGACATATTATTTATGATTAGAATTTTTAGCAGGCGGCAAGGACGGTCCTTTATATGGTACCGGAATATACTGCACTGATGGACGCACTCCCGGACGCTGTGGGTAAAGATCCATCAATTCATAAATTTCTTTGGGCATCTCACTGGAAACACACAATCCTAACTCCTTTGCCTCTTCAAACTTTATGGGATAATCATGTGTCCATCTACCTTCAGTAAGTACCTTGGCAATACTTTCAGCCTTATCTTCGCTGCAGTTGTTCTCGGTCAGCAGCTTTTTCACAAAGGCATAGACCTGGGTAATGGCTTTTCGTGCCATATCGGCTTGAATAAGGGTCTCGTCATCAATCTCATTTCTGTCTTTATCTTTTAAAACATTCAGGATAGAAATAGCCGGGTATTGTCCTAACTGTGGATCCACAGGTCCCAATACAGCATTTTCATCCATAATTATTTCATCGGCAGCTATAGAAATCATTGTTCCTCCACTCATAGCATAATGGGGAATAAAAACTGTTACTTTCCCTTTATGCCGCAGGAGAGCATTGGCAATCTGTTCAGTTGCCAGCACTAATCCTCCTGGAGTATGCAGAATCATATCTATAGGTACATTCTCATCGGTTAGCCTTATAGCCCTTAAAATAGCCTCTGAATCCTCAATATTAATATAGCGAACCAGAGGTATTCCCAGAATACTCATAGTCTCCTGTCTGTGTATCATAGCAATTACCCGGGAACCTCGCTTTTTTTCCAGACGGTTAATTATGGCTATTCGGGATGATTCCAAAGTTTTCTGTTTAAACCAGGGTGAAAGCATTGAAAAGATAAAGAAAAACCAGAAAATCATGCTGATATATTCCATAGTTCCTTAAACCTCCTTCAATTATTATATATTTTTAGATTCAAATAAAAAAGAGAGTCAGCTTAAAAGTTATCTTCCTGCAATTGAAAATAAGCCTGTGGATGGTCACAGGCAGGACATTTTTGAGGAGCCATTTTACTTTCCAATATATAACCACAATTACGGCATTGCCAGAAAACTTTTTGCTCCTTTTTAAAGACAGTGCTATTTTTCAGGTTTTCCAGTAATTTTCGATATCTTGCTTCGTGATGTTTTTCTACTTTGGCTATTTCCTCAAATTTTATTGCAACATGAGCAAATCCTTCCTCTCTGGCTACCAGTGCAGCATTTTTGTATAAAGTCCCCCATTCCAATAACTCTCCTTCAGCAGCTGCCAGTAGATTCTGAGATGAATTACCAATTATACCGGCTGGATAACTGGCCCTAATCTCAACATCTCCACCTTCTAATAATTTAAAAAATACTTTGGCATGCTCTTTTTCATTATCGGCTGTTTCCAAAAAGATTGCCGCAATCTGCTCATATCCTTCTTTTTTTGCCACACTGGCAAAATAGGTATATCTATTTCTGGCTTGTGATTCACCGGCAAAAGCAGCCAGTAAATTCTTTTCTGTCTCAGTTCCTTTCAAACTTACCATAAGAACCTCCATTTATTGTTTTTATTATGTTTCAATACATACTTTTACCTAACCATCTGAATCATGGGTTTATCTTATAAAGCTAAACAGACTGAACTTCCTTAATTTCCGGTATCTCCTTTTTCAGCGTCCTCTCAATTCCTAACTTCAAAGTCATCTGACTCATAGGACATCCACGACAGGCGCCCTGCAATTTCACCTTGACTATACCATCTTCTGTAACTTCAACTAATTCTACATCTCCTCCATCTGCCCTGAGAGATGGTCTAATCTTTTCTAAAGCTTTTTCAACTTTTTCTTTCAAAGACATAAAAGTTTCCTCCTTCTATTTTCTATTACACTATTTTTTTTCTTTCTTTACCATTTCAGCTAATCGTCTGCCCAGCAGTTCGCATTTCTTTAGAATGTCTTCCTTAATACGTGGACCACTGACCACATAATCAATGATGTTAAATCTAAAATAGGAACCAATTTTTTTCAGACTTTCCAGCGCCGGCCCTCCTCCTGTGCCTCCTGATACAAAAAAGACACAGGGCATATTGGCAGTTAAGCTCCCTCTTATCTTACTTTGAACAGCATAAAAGGTCCTATCAAAAAAATCTTTAACACTCCCGGCCATATAATCAAAATAATCGGGAGTACCAATGGCTATTCCTGAGGCTGCCTTTAAATCTTCCTGATTAGCCTGTTCAGCTATTTTCATTATAACTTCAAAACTATTGCTACTCTCAATCCCCTTTTTTATAGCCTCAGCCATTTTATATATAATTCCCTCTTCTGAGTGATAAACAATTAGAATTTTATCCAACTGTAACCTCCTTATTGGAATAAATTGTGCCTATATTGCATATTGCAATAAAACCTGTCTATCTTTTTCAGGATTAACTTCAAAAAATATAGAAAATCTTATCAGGAATATTTACAATCTGAATCTTTCAATATATCCTGTGCTTTTTTTAAATCTTTTTCTATAACTAAAATCCTGACTTCTGCTAATCCATCAACCACAAAAGGATAGACTGATCTGGTCACATCTGATTGCAATATACATCTGATACCATAACTTTCTAACAAACTTTGAATGGGAAGGGCATCAACCTCAGTAGGTACCGTACATAATAGAGCAATCTTTGCATTACGAAATTCTTTTTCATTTTTTTCCATATTTTTACCTCCCCTTCAGAAAACCTTGAATTATTCTTTTATTTTACTATATTTGTACTGATGAGTAAATTTTTAATATTCAATTCCAATTCGTGCTTCAATACCCTTCTGAAAAGGATGTTTAATTTCCCGCATTTCTGTTACCAGGTCAGCCAGTTCAATTAATTCTGCCGGTGCATTTCTGCCAGTTATTATTATTTCAACATCTTCTGGTTTATCTTTTAAAAATTTTACTACCTCATCTGCTTTTAATAAATCAAAATCAAGTGCCACATTAAGCTCATCAAAAATCACTATATCATATTTTCCGCTAAGGACTCCTTCTGTTCCTTCTTTAAAGGCTTTTTCCGCCTCCTGATAATCAATCTCCTTTGCCTTACCTTTATGGACAAAATCCTTGGTTCCGAATGTTTTAATGGTTATCTGGGGAATTTTTTTAATGGAATGAAGCTCTCCATAATCCCATTTTTTCATAAACTGTACCATTAATATTCTTTTATCTCTGCCTGCTGCTCTCAATGCCAATCCCAACGCAGCAGTAGTTTTTCCCTTGCCATTACCGGTGTATATTTGAATTAATCCCTTCTCCTTCATAAAAACACCCCTTACTTTTATTTTTCCATCAACTATCTCTTCTGCCATTACGAACCTGCTGAAAGCAGGTATGGAAATCTCATCCTCTGTTACCCACACTCTTTTCTTTTTTTCCCTACTTTTCTCCTACCGTCTTAGTATTTGCATTATTCTAAGAACTATAAACTAAAAACAATAAACCTCCCACATTTATGCCCACATCTTTTATTCCAAAAACTATAAACCATTAACTAAGAACCGCTTACTCTTATACCCACAATGATTTAACCATAAACTTCTTTCACTTATTCCCACATCTTTTTTAACCAAATACTAAATACCAACGACAAACGATTATTTTTATAATTTCATTCATTTCTACCCGCAAAGATTTAAGTATAAAGACCAATAGTAATTCCATCTAAAAACAACACCATACACTAGCTACTTATTAAAACTAGGGATTTTCAAAAAAGTTATTTTAAAATTGAATTATTATACTGTATGACTTATAATAACATATGAATTACATATTTAGATAGCTTCAAAGGCCAAAACCGTTCTTTATAGCAAAAATCATTGAAAAAATAATTGAGCAAGACAATTGCCATACTTTATTGTCTTTCGCTATTCTAACAGGTTAAGGGAAGCGTGGTGCAAATCCACCGCAAGCCCGTTACTGTAAAAGGTACCGAAAGCTGCATTATGCCACTGGATTAACTCCCCGGGAAGGCGCAGCAAATAGATAGCCTTAAGCCAGGAGACCTGCCTGTAAGAAGCTTATTACACTCTTTCGTGGTCAAAGGGTGTCTTCTTTATTTTTAGAAATAAAACTATTTTAAAAACAGCACTGAAAGGAAAAATATGAATAAAAGAATATTTATTAGTTTTACAATATTATCAATTTTTTTCATTACTGTCTTATCTGTATGTGGCAAATCAAGTGATGGTATTTACCCTATCACTCTTGTTGATGACCTTGGTTCGGAGGTCATTATAGAAAAAAAACCGGGAAAGATTGTTTCTACCGCTCCCAGTAATACCGAAATTATATTTGCCCTTGGTTTAGAGGATAAATTAATTGGCAGAAGTGATTTTTGCAATTATCCTCCTGATGCAGAAAAAATTGAATCCATTGGAGTAATGACACCCTTAAATTTAGAAAAAATAATATCACTGGAACCGGATCTAATTCTTGCTTATGGAGGGTTTGGGACCAAAGATATTCCTAAAATAAGAGAGTTGGGTTTTAAAGTTTTAGTAATAGAGGCTGAATCAATAACAGAAATGCTTCACAGCATAGAATTTATTGCCACTGCCTGTGGTATACCGGAAAAAGGAAGAGAACTGACTACCAGCTTAGAAGAACGAATAAATACTGTCATATCCTTACATTCTGACATTCCTGATATAGAAAAACCAAAAGTATTTACCGGTTCTGGTTTTGAAACGATATGGAGTCCCGGCAGTGGAACCATCTTCGATGAACTTGTTACCTTGGCAGGTGGCAAGAACATTACCGAAAATCAACAAGGTTGGGTCCCTATCAGTTCTGAACTGGTTATCGAAACCCAGCCTGATATCATAATCATTCCTACCGGCAGTATGAATCCAGAAGAGGTTACTAAAATGAAAAATGATATTATTAAACGACCTGGCTGGTCTGGACTTCCGGCTGTAAAAAATAATCACATCTTCGTTGTAAATGAAGACCTATTATACAGAGAAGGACCCCGTCTGGTAGAAGGATTGGAACTATTATATGAAATTTTCCACAAAATCAGAAAAGAGTAATCTATACGGTTATTCTAATTGGAGATATAAAGCTATCTTAATTGTAGTGGTTGGCTTTTTAGCAATATTGGTAATAGGTTTCATCGGACTAAATTTTGGCACCATAGCTATTCAGCCAAAAAAGATTTTATCTATTCTCTGGCATCATAAAACAGATGATAGCCTGGGATTAATTATCTGGGAGTTAAGAATCCCAAGGTTAATTATGGCCATGCTCACCGGAATGACCCTGGCCAGTGTTGGAGGAGGATTTCAGGGAATACTAAGAAATCCATTAGCTGACCCCTACATACTGGGAGTTTCAGCTGGGGCTGCCCTGGGTGCCTGTTCTGCCCTGGCCGTGCAATATACTGCGGGACTTTACCTTGTACCTTTTTTACCGGTGTTTGCTTTGATGGGTGCCTTTGTTGCTATCTCTTTAGTATACCTGCTATCACGAAAGAAATCTCACTTACCCATGTCAGATTTATTGTTAGCTGGTGTAGCGGTCAACTTTTTCTTTTCAGCAATAATCACATTGCTTTTAGCTATATCAAGACGGGAGACACGTTCAATGTTATTCTGGCTGATGGGTGACCTCTCTACTTCCAGCTGGAACAATATTTATTGGATTTCTTTACCGGTATTTCTGGGTATCATCCTTTTAGTATCTTCTTCTTTAGAATTGAATGCTATAGCACTGGGAGAAGAGGAAGCTCTGCACCTGGGAATTCAGACTGAAAAGCTAAGATTAAAAATATTTTTTATTGGTTCTACTATGATTGCCATTGTAGTATCCTTTACCGGTTTGATTGGTTTTGTGGGATTAGTAATTCCCCATATTGCTCGCCTATTGGTAGGTCCTGACCATCGCATTATGCTACCGGTATCAGCACTGAGTGGTTCTATCTTCTTAATTATATGTGACACCATAGCACGTACTATTATCGCTCCAACCGAAGTACCCATTGGAGTAATCACTGCCCTTATTGGTTCACCAATATTTATCCATCTGCTTAAAAGGAGGAATGAAAATAATGGTTACTGATTTTAAACCTATTGTTTCTTTAGAAGATGTTACCTTTTCCTATAATCATCATCCTGCAATTCAAGAGATGAATTTATCTATATATCCCGGACAATTTATTGGAATTATCGGACCTAATGGTTCTGGTAAGACAACAATGTTAAAATTGATATCGGGTATAATTACCCCTCAAAGAGGCAATATCAAAATATTCGGGAAGGATGTCAGGAAAATACCCAGAAAGAAAATGGCTAAAATAATCTCTATGGTACCACAGGAATCTTATATTACCTACAATTACAAGGTTAAAGAAGTTGTCTTTATGGGAAGAATACCTTTTATCAATCAATGGCAGGGTGAAACCATTCTTGATTATCAAATTTCTCAAGATGCTATGAAAAAAACTGACTCTTTACCTCATGCCGAAAAAGGAATTCATCAGATTAGTGGAGGCGAGGTACAAAGAGTCTATATAGCCCGTGCACTGGCACAGTCTCCCAAAATACTTATGCTGGATGAATTTTCTTCACACCTGGACTTGAGTTATAAATATGAGATTATTAAAATTCTCAGAGAATCATTGAAGGAAGAGATTCAATGTATCATATCTGTTTTCCATGACCTGAACTTAGCCAGCTACTGTTCAGACCAGCTCATCTTGCTCAATCAAGGCAGAATTGAAAAGATTGGAACACCTCAGGAAGTAATAAATAATTATTATCTAAAAAAAGTTTATCACACTAAACCCAACATTATTCAACACCCGGAACTTTCCATCCCCCAGGTCATCATGTAATTTTGTAAAGTCTATTTATCTGCAAAGTTTTATCATCATTTTTCGATTAATGACATTTTATTTTTTGATTGAAGTATAGTATTAATGGCTTTCAGAATATTTTTTTAAATAATAGTCAACTCATTGGTATCGTCTCTTTTTATTAACTACTTCCTTATAATTTTAATTAACTTATCTATAACTTCTTGAAATTTCTTATCTTTTAGGCTGGCAACTTTATATAAGATAATGGATTTATCTGCAGTAAATATTCTATTTGGTCTAATATTGCTAATCTGTTTTAAACTTCCTGTTTTAAAATCATTATCTTTAATTTGTATGGCATAATTATCCTTAACATTTTGACTTGTTATTTGACATAGGATAAAATCATTTCCGTCTACAACAGAAATAATCAATGCTGGTCGTCTTTTATTTTGAGTCAGATCAGAAAATGGAAAAGGGATTATTACTATATCACCTTTTATAAATTTTTCCATGCTTCATCTTCTTCTGGTTTTAGCCAATCTTTGGCAAGTGAAGATTCACTCGCAACAGTAATACTCATTCGTTTTTTGGCATTTCTTGTCTTTAAAAATCTGATAAAATCTAAGACTTCATCGAGGAAAGGTTCAGAAACTTGTTCTATTTCCTTTAGAAGTATTTCCTTTTTGCTCATATTAAAACCTACTATCTTATACAAAAAATAAATTGTGTATCTAAATTATAGCATACTACTAGCTACAATTGTATTTGTAATTATAATTTATTATATCTGAACTAAGTTATAATGACATTTATGCCAACAATAACTTATGCAGTTAGCTTCAGGCAATATCTATGCATCTATTTATTTAAAAATAAATTAAGAATATGACAAATTATTAAAAATAAATAATTTGTAAAAATGAGTATTACAACGGATGGACTACCATTTCCACCATTTTTGCTTGAGGTGCTGCCAGCTGTACATAATGGGCAATATCACTCAGATGTTCAATTATTAGAGACCCTTCTATTCCTGGCGGAGCATATACTGTGTAAAGCGCACTGTTGGTTTTCTCAGTTATTTGAGTTCGATTATCAGGTCCATAAATTATGCTGGAAGTGATACCTTCCCTATCTTCCATAAACATATCCCCGGCAGGTAATTCCTTTTCCATACCATTTAATATGTTATATCTTTCATCTCCTCTGGACAGCTCTACTGCAATAGGCAAGGTAATTCTATCCAGATCATGTGCCGCAGTGCATGTAAAGGGACGGTCCTTTAACATGTTTTTTATTCTGCAAACTAAAGTTTAACTAATACGACTTCTTTACTTTTACCTTACGTTTATTTATCTACAGGTATTAATCTGGAGGTAAAATGGCGTAAGATTTTAGGTTCCCAGTTTATCTTATACCCCGGAATTGTATTTACCCTGTTTTTAATAGCGATAAGGGCTTCTATTATCACATCTAAATGTGATTGGGTATATACTCTTCTGGGAATAGCCAATCTTGTAAATTCAAATTGTGATTTAATCTGTTTGCCGGTATCCGGATCATTCCCCATCATATAAGAACCGATATCACAACCTCTGATACCTGCTTCAATATATAGTTCTACTGCTAAAGCCTGACCCGGAAATTCATAGTAAGGAATATGAGGAAGGAATTCTCCTGCATTAACAAAAACTGCATGCCCGCCAACTGGCGACTGATAGGGTATATCAGCAATATCTAATTTTCCAGCCATATATTCCATCTGACCGATACGGTACTTCAAATAATTATAATCTATCCCCTCCTGAAGACCTATTGCCATCGCCTCTAAATCTCTTCCAGAAAGTCCTCCATATGATATAAAACCCTCCAGTGGTATTGTTCTGCCTTTTATTACTTCAAATAATTCCTTATCGTTCTTAACTCCTATTAAGCCTCCCATATTAATTATGGCATCCTTTTTAGCACTCATGGTAAACAAATGAGCATGACTAAACATTTCCCGGGCAATTTCTTTTATTGATTTATCTTTATAACCTTCCTCTCTCTCTTTAATAAAAAAAGCATTCTCAGCAAATCTTGCAGCATCTATCATAAGAGGAATATTATATTTATTAGCTATCTCAGCAGTATTCTTAATATTTTCCATTGAGACGGGCTGGCCGCCGGCACTATTATTGGTAATGGTCATTATAATGACACCCACATTTTCTTTACCTAATTCCTCAATTAATTCTACCAGCCTTAAAACGTCCATATTTCCTTTAAAAGGTGCGTATGTCTTAGTATCCAACGCCTCGGGAACTATACAATCTATGGCCCTTGCCCCTGTCAGTTCTACATGTGCCCTCGTTGTATCAAAATGCATATTGGAAATGGCGAACTTTCCTGGTCCAAGTAAAATAGGCATAACCACTTTTTCTGCCGCTCTCCCTTGATGGACTGGCTGAATATATTCATAACCAAAAATATCCTGAGCAGAACTGATCAAGTTAAAATAATTTTTAGAGCCGGAATAAGCCTCATCTCCATTCATCATACCTGCCCATTGATTGGTACTCATGGCGCCGGTACCACTATCAGATAATAAGTCAATATACACATCTTCAGATTTTAGAGAGAATAGATTATAATTAGCCTCTTTAATCTTTGCCAACCTTTCTTCTCTGGTCAATATCGTGATAGGCTCTACCATTTTAATCTTAAATGGTTCAGCAAAATATTTATTATTCATACTTTCTGTGACCTCCAAATATTATTTTTAATAATAACATTATTACATTTAACTTTCCACCCACTTCTACCTGTAGAAAATGCCAATTTACAGCTTGATTTTAACAAATTTATCATAGATATCCCTATTCCCAATCTTCTATTCAATAATTAATATGATCAATATAAAAACAACTTACTAATAAAAAATGATCTTTAACAAAATAATTGAATGAACTTCTTTACAATTTTATAATTTATGAAATGTCATTTTTATCATTTCCGCTTGAGGTGCTACCATGTTTATGTAGTGAACTATATCATTAAGATGTTCATTTATTAGAGACCCTTCTATCCCTGGCGGTGCATATACTGTGTATAACACTCTATTGGTATCTTCGTCAATCTGTGTCCTACTATCGGGACCATAGATAATACTGGAAATGATACCTTCCCTATCTTCCATAAACATATCCCCGGCAGGTAATTCCTTTTCCATACCGTTTAATAGGTTATACCTTTCATCTCCTCTGGACAACTCTACTCCAATTGGCAAGGTAATTCTATCCAGATCATGGGCTGCTGTAAGAATAAGGTTTTTTAATTCTGACTTAAACATAATCATTACCAGAGGGTAGCTTTCTGGAATAGATTTTCCTTTCAAAATAACAGATTCCAATTGAAGCAATACATGGTATGTTTTTTTGAATTTTTTATAATATGTTACATAGTTTTTCATAGGTTCGGTCTGAATTAGAGCCACTCTACTGTAATCTTTATAATTATCTCTTAAACTTTCCATCAGCTCTTCTTTTGCTCTATTCAGATTTATAACCCCGCTATTATCAACGTTTACATTTTTAAAAGAGACCTCTCCAATACACCCTCCGGGATAAGCTTCTTTTAACTCTTCAGATATTTGTAACATAATATTTCCATACCCCTTCCTCTTTATTTATAAAAAAATCAACAGGGAAAATTTTATTAAAAATTACAGTTCAAATTTTTGGAAGAAGTTCTTTTTGGCAATTTCAACGGCAATAAAATAAGCCATCAGAATGCCTGATATCAGAAAAATCACATTTACCGGTAATTTTACAAATTCAAATAACTCATTGCCAGGAGTGGTATTGACTAAAACCCCTACCACTATTACTGCAAAAAGAGAGGTCCAAATCAACAAATTGCTCGGCTTACTCCTTGCAAATAACAGCCTGGTCCTTATAGAAAAGGTAATCAATATTTCAGATAAGACGGATTCATAAAACCAGGCAGTACGAAAAACCTGCGGCTCAACTTTTAACAATAAGATTAGGGGTAAGACCAATGCCAGGTCAAAGATGGTACTGATAATTCCAAAATAGACCATAAATTTAGCAATAAGTTTAATATTCCAGCGCCTGGGCCTTCTTAAAAACTCTTCATCTACATTATCGGTAGAGATAGTCATAAGCGGTGCATCACTAACAAAATTGGTCAGTAAAATCTGCGAGGGCAAAAGCGGAATAAATTTTAAAAACAGTGAGGAGAAGGCCACGGTAAACATATTACCAAAATTAGCACTGATGGTATTCAGGATATATTTAGTGATATTAGCAAAGGTCTTTCTTCCTTCCATAATTCCCATAGACAAGACACGCAAACTTTTCTGAAGAAGTATAATATCTGCTGACTCTTTGGCAATATCTGAGGCGGTATCTACTGAAATACCTATATCAGCTGCCTTCAATGCCGGTACATCATTGATACCATCCCCTAAAAAACCTACTATATGCCCTTCTCTCTTCAGACTGGAGACAATCATAAATTTTTGCTCTGGCGTAACTCTGGTAAATACATTAAAGCGTTGACAATATTCTTTAAATTCATCTTCCTGGAGCGATGTAAGTTCCTCTCCGGTAATAACTCTATCTTCTTTTATAGCTAACCCAACATCGTTACATATTTTACGGGTAATAACCGGACTATCCCCGCTGATAATCTTCTCCTCTACTTTTAACTTTTGTAGTATCTTCAGAGATTCTTTAACTGTCTTTTTGGCTTTGTCTAAAAATAACAATATACCTTCTATATTGAGATCTTTTTCTTCAATATCTTTTTCTTCAAAATTTTCACCTTCCCTCACATCTCCCAAATATCTGGTGGCTATTCCTAATATCCTGAAACCATTCTGTTCATATTCTAAAATCTTTTTACTCAATAATTTAGAGACTTCTGCAGTTATGGGGGTTGCCTTACCGCCTATCAGGACAGACTTGCTAACCGTCAATATTGATTCCATTGCACCTTTAGCAATAAGCATCCCTTTGCCCTCATTTTCTACTACTACACTCATTCTTCTTCTTTTAAAATCAAATTCGTTCTTTTTAATAATTTTATATTTTTCCAGCTCGGATTTTAAATTTTGAGCAGGAATGCTTTCCCATATAGCTTTATCCATCGGATTTTTAAAAACTTGTCCATCTTCTTTGCCTTTACTCCGGGCTGAATTGCATAATAAGCCGTATAAGACAAGTTTAACTTCCTTCTCACCTTCAATTGAAAGATAATCGGAAAGTGACATTTTTCCTTCGGTGAGTGTTCCTGTCTTGTCACAGCAGAGGATATCAATATTTCCAAAATCTTCAACTGAGGCAAGCTTTTTGGTAACAACTTTTTGTTCAGCCATCTTAAGAGCTCCTCTAGACAAAGATATGGTTATAATAATTGGCAAAGCCTCAGGGGTAAGCCCCACTGCCAATGCTAAAGCAAAGAAAAAAGAACTAAAAATACCTTTGCCCAGCAGGGCATTGACTATAAAAATAAAGATGGTCATAGTAAGAATAATCTTAAGCAGGAAATTGCTGAAATTTTTGATATTCTTTTGCAAATCACCTTCATCCGGGCTCGATTTCAGGAAAGAAGCGGTCTTGCCCAAAAAAGTGTCCTTACCTGTAGAAAATACCACACCATAACCAGAACCGCTTACCACAGAGGTACCCATAAATAATATATTGTATAAATCTTGCGGCAGGGTATATCCTTGTTCTAAGACCTCCTCGTTTTTTACAACAGGCACCGATTCCCCGGTTAAAGATGATTCATCTGTAGTCAACTCCTCTCCTTTTATCAATCTTAAGTCAGCCGGTACCATATCTCCCATAGCCAGATAGACAATATCACCGGGGACAATCTCTTTTGCATCTCTACTAATAATTTTCCCATCTCTTAATACAGTTGTTTCACTAATCAGATATTTTTTCAAAGCTCTTAAGGCTTTTTCAGCATGATATTCCTGAAAAAATCCTAGTAATGCATTGATAATTACAATGGAAATGATTACCAGTGAATCGATTTTGTCACCCAGAAAATAAGCAATTATTGAAGCGGCAATCAGAACCAGTACCAGCGAATTTTTAAACTGAGAGAAAAATATATCTAAAGCAGACCTCTTTTCTTTTTCTTTAATCTCGTTAAAACCGTATTTTTCTCTTCTTGATACTGCCTCTTGCTCAGAAAGTCCTTTTTCTGAGCTATCCAATAGCTTAAATACCTCCTGGATTGACGAGGTCCAGAATATTGATTTTTTATTCTCTGCTTGCGGCATTGTTATAGAAACCTTTTGAATTTTATTTAAAATCTACTTATTAAACGAAGCAACTCATCCATTTGTTCAATTGTTAAATATTTTCTTTATAATAGTACAACGAAAAGATTCTATACTTTTTCCTTAATATCATACCTGGTCATCAAAACACCTGGAATAAGTGGAATCCACAGAGTAAATCCACGGAAAAGGAGTGTGCTGGTTAAAGCAATTTCTATCGGTACCTCAAAAAGTGCCAGAGCCATTACTGAACCAGCCTCAAATCCTCCCATACCACCTGGTAAAAAGGAAATAGCACCAGCTATAGTAGCCAGAACAATTGCCACTAAAGCAGTTAAAATTCCGGTTGAATAATTAGTTATTCGTAGCATTGCCCAAAGGGTACAGGCATCAAGAACAAAAATTGCCATATTTAGTAAGGTTGAGCCCCCCAATAAATTTGGTAAAAGTATTCGCTCTGGTGAGACCATTTTAACCGTTTCTGAAATATTGGTAATGAATTTAAAACGAAGCAACCAGGAGGGCAGCTGGCCATTCCTGTGGGTTAAAATCCAGAATATAGAGGTAGGAACTACTATTACTATTACAGTAAAAATGGCAACAAGATACCATACAATATTTGTGATATTATGGTTAAACCAGAGAACCGACAATGCCAGCACAGCCATAATCATGTCAGTTATATAATGGGAAAAAATATCAATCACCACTGCCTCAATGGCAAGCCAGTTTGGTAACCCAAATCTCTTCATTGTTCGCACCACTATTAAATTCCCTGACATCCCTCCGGTGGGAACTAATTGGTCAATACTTAATTTTTCTATTGATAGACGTGCCAATATACTTAAAGGCAACTGATGCCCTGCATTTCGAATTACCATATTCCATATAAAACCTGCACAAAAATAAGTTCCAATTTGTAATACGATAGCCAAAACTAACCATTTTGGTTCTGCTTTAGATAATAGCTGGGCAAATTTTTCTGCTTCAGTAAAATGGAGAACAATAAAGATAGTAAAGGCTATCAATATAAAAAAACTCAGGAATAGCATAATCTTTGGAATTTTCAATGTTTCATTCTTTGATTGAGGAATTGATGCCATAATTAAAAATCTATATTTTTAGTATTTTGTATTGTTTAAAGATGTTCAATTATAGCATAAAAATTATTAGAACAGATACAAAAGCCATTTTTACAATAATAAAAAAGAGTGTGATTGAAAAGTTTCTAAATCGTACTCTTGAATTATCTGATTATTACTTTTATTAATAACTATTGGTAATTTGGCAATAATTATTATTAGTGATTACTTTGAGGAATATACTCAACCTTCACACCTCTATTAATTAAAGTATTGATATCCTGCATATTTTTAGAGCCTTCGCTAAGATCGAGATGGTTATATCTCATATCTACTTCATCACCCATACTAATCCCTTTATTACTCACCAGGGCTGAGATATCTGTTACTTTGTTGTTCTCAAAATCTAACTCCTCCAGATTAATTAAGTTTGTCAGGGAAGACAGGTCGGAAATATTGTTGTTTTCTAAATCCAGCTCTTTTAGTTTGGTTAAGCCAGCTAAAGGAGAAAGATCTGATATCTGATTGTCATCAAGGTCCAGTTCACGTAAATTTTTAAGGTGTTCGATTCCGGACAATGAAACGATTCCTTTTTTCTCAGCATCCAATTCAAAGATATTTACCACATCACTCTGATACAGTGGGCCACTTAGTTTATTAATTTTCACCCTAACTACCTGCTCTAAATTTTTATCTACAAATTGTACTTCATTCACACATGAGCCACCAGGCAACTGATTGCATCCTCCCAGTAAGAATACTGTTAATAAAAATAATACTATTGTTAATTTTCTTATTTTCTGGTTATACATTATTTTGAACCTCCGTTTAAACTAATTTTTTTACAAGAATTCTTCATAATCATTTTTGGTAAGTTGTAATAAATGACGGGTTGTTAGTTATGCTAATGGATTTTCTCCTGCCTCAATGAAATCCAGATAATTCTGTTCTTTAAATCCAAAAAGTATGTGCTTTCCTTCTGTTAAGATCGGTCTGATAACGATACGAGGCTTACCCTCTATCAATTGAATAATACCCCTATCATCAAACTCGGTTAAAGTTACTGCCAGCTTCTTAAAAACCTGGCTCTTTTTATTAATTAAACCAGATAATTCCAATCCGGCAAATTTAGCCAGCCCTTTAATCTCTTTTTCGGATAGAGGATTCTTGATAAGATTCCGATATTCGAAATCAATATTATGCTGCGAAAGCCACGCTTTCGCCTTGCGGCAGGTGCTTCAGGTATCTATACAATAAAATATCATTTTTTGACTCATTATTCTTAACCTCCCATTATGACAATTTTGTGAAATGCTTTTATTTCTTACATTTATTTATCTCTTTGTTTGACTATTTAATCAACCCTGATAGGTTATCTCTCTTTGATAATTGGCTTATTCCTATGGTTTTTATTATAACATTAATACCATTTTAAATCTAAGGTAGTTATCTTATGCCTTTAAAACTGCTGCTCTTCATTATTGACTTTTATGCTTATCAATGCTAAATTGTAATTAATACTATTTAATATTTAATACGAAAGGAGTAGTATAAATGTTAGTTACTAAACATGCACCAAATTTTACAGGTTCAGCATTCTATCAGGGAAAGTACAAAAAAGTATCTTTAGAAGATTACCGTGGTAAATGGGTTGTTTTGTGCTTCTATCCAGGTGATTTCACCTACGTCTGACCAACCGAAATATCACACATAGCCGTGGGCTATGACCAACTTCAGGCATTAGGTGTAGAGGTGCTTTCAGTAAGCACAGACAGTGTACATTCCCACAAAATCTGGAATGAAACTGAATTAAGTAAGATGATTGGCAATGATGTGCCCTTCCCAATGGTATCAGATCAAAATGGTGCTATTGGAAAACTTTATGATGTCTATGATGAGGCATCAGGAATAAATGTTCGGGGAAGATTTTTAATTGACCCGGAAGGTATTATTCAGGCGGCTGAAATATTAACTCCACCAGTCGGAAGAAACCCCGCAGAGCTCATTCGTCAGATAAAAGCTTTCCAACACCATCAGAAAACAGGCGAAGTAATGCCATCCGGGTGGACAGAAGGTAAGAAAACATTAAAACCTTCACCAGGATTAACAGGGAATGTCTGGAGGGAATGGGATCCAAGAAAAGATGGATAATTAATTGGTAATTGGCCAATAGATTTAAGTATTTTATTTATTGAGAACAAATAAAAAATAGAAGCCTGGTTTGATTAGAAAGATAATCAATGCCAGGCTTTATCTTTTTAAGGTATAACAACTTTATTTATTCATTTCTTTTTTCATTATATTTTCAAATCTGGTATTGCTTATGGGATGATGGCTAATGATCTTTCCATTGTAGATAAGACAGAATGTTCCAAATGGGCAGGGTATCTTTTGAGTTTCGATAGCATCCTTTAAATTAATTAGATTTGTTTTTAAATTGAGCTGTTTTGCAGTTTCCAGAATAGCATTTACATTTTTTTCTGTATAGGGACATTGAGCTGAGCGGATAATAGTCAAACCTTCACTGTATCTCTTTAAAGTTTCACTCATATCTGCTTTAAATTTTGGGTCTTTAGCTTTTTTATCAAATTTTAAGACCAGTAAATCAAAATCTGGTTCTGCACTGTCAATAATTTGAAATCCCTTTTTAAGAAAAATATCATTACCGACCATAAAAGAACCTTTTCTTGTGACTACAGCAACCCCTGACATCTTATTTTCTTTCGCTTCTTTGATACATTCGTCTATCAATAGTGAAGCAAAACCCTTTCCTTTAAACTCGTTTTTGAATCCTACAAAAACACAATGAATAAACATATATCCATTTGCTTCTACCGGACGATGGGCATACTCCCCGGGGATATATTCCAGCATTCCCTGATAACCGCCTTTTTGCGAAAAAATAATTTTTATTCTCAAGCCCCTGGGATAGTATTCTTTGAACCACTCTATTTTCTTTCTCAATTCAATGTGTTTCTGTACATCTTTATATCCGCAAACACCATAATCTGCTATATTTTCCGGAGTTAAGTCAATTATTTTAACATCTTCCATACGTCTTATCCTTTAATAAAAATATAAAATTAAAAATATCCTGTTCGCTCATAGTTAGAGTATCTCTTCATACTATTGCAGACAGGTTTTTTATTAGTAACAACCTATTCTTTTCGTTAATCATGACATTTCTGTGATTGAGAAGGATTCTCTCTTGTCATTGCGAGACAGGTTGAAAACCTGTCGTGGCAATCTCATTCACTCATTCCCACACAAAATTCTTACATTATTAAATGACCAAGAAGAAGATTATAATGCTAAATAGTGGTTTCTAAAAACGTTTCTTTTCTTTCTTCTACTTCTTCAGGAGTATATCCTAAAGCTTCAATAGGTTCTAATATATTACCAGCTGCAAGGCCTAATATTTCTAATCTTTCTCTCAAATTCATATTTTCAAAATCTTTTGATATTAATATTAGATCTATATCACTATCTTCTCTAGGCACTCCTTTGGCATAAGACCCATATAGAATAATTCTATCAGTATGAATGTTATATTTCTTTAGTTCTCTTTTGAATTTTTCAATTATTCGGTCAATTTCTTGTTTTGTTTTAACCATTGATGAATCTCCTTGGTAATAGAGAAGTATTCATTGGCAATACTCTTAGGATATGCTTCTAAAACCCTTGTAAAGATATAAAAATTGGACGACAATGATGTTGAAGGACCGTCCCTTAACATGTTTTATCTTATGTATTCATCATTTACCAATAAATCTGAGATAATATCAGTTGGGATTTCAAATTCAACTACACCCATATACCCCGGGGCAACTTCGTATTTATCAAACACTATTACCAGTTTATAGTTCTCATTTATATAAAATTTCTGTTCCGGGGCTATTTTTTCAAATAATCCAAAGAAATCACTTTCTTCAACTCCCTCTACCCAATAATGCTTGTTCTCATCTTCTTTAACCTGTTCCAGCATCTGTTCTTTAATGTTTTCGCTTATAATATCAATATAATCATCATTTTTAAACAAGTCGGGCAGAGTAATTAATATCTCTTTTACCTTATCAATATTGTCGAACTTTGTAACTGTGGATGATGAGGCAGCTGTATTAACAACCCATACCTCTATTACCAAAATCTTTTCTGTGTCAGTCTTGATTATATATCCACTGCTGATACCTAAGTGAGCTTCGAGCCCCTGTGCTTTAATCTCTTCTATCTCTTCTTTAAAATCCTCATAAATTTTGGTACCCTCAACTAAGTATTTTTCATTTAAACTATTTTCCAATTCCTTATTCTCCAAACCGGAAATAAGAGGTATCCTTATATCTGCATTAAATGTTTCTTCCTCTATGGTGAGTTGTTTGAAAGTAGAAACAGTGATGATTTTATCTGGTACAGGTGTACCTGCTGTTGTTTCTGGCTCACATTGAGCAAAAACCATATTTACCCCAACTACAATGATTGATACAATTAAAAATACTGTTATCAAAGCTTTCATAGTTTCCAATTTTCTGTAATCTCTCGCTGGTTTTTTCCTATTTTCACTATTGCTTATTTTAATAATATTTTTGTATTCATTAACTATCTTTCCAAACCTTTTAATCAACATCTTAAGCCTCCCTCTATTTTTAGTGTCTTTTATATTATAACACCATTCTTTAACTGGCATTACTAATTAATTTATCTATTCTCCCTGACTTCAAATTTAAAAATATCAGGTCTGTTGTAATGGCCCACAGGATCCCAATCAAATTTTGCTCGTGTTATCTCATTTAAATCCAGCTCTGCCGTTAAAACACCCGGTTTGTCAAAGAGAGGTCCTGCCAGATACTTCCCATAAGGATTGATGATACAGCTTCCCCCTCTACACATAATATCAGGTTGATTCTCCAAATCCTTATAATACTTCAGGTTTTTGGGATACATAGACTTTTCTACATACTGATTGCTCATCATAACAAAACATCTTCCTTCAAAGGCAATATGCTTCATTGTTGATTGGTAAATTTCTCTCTGGTCTGCAGTGGGTACAATATATAGTTTTACCCCTTTTAAATACATAGCCATTCTGGCAAGTGGCATATAATTCTCCCAGCAGATTAAGGAGCCCATCTTCCCATAGGGAGTATCTATAACGGTAAGGGTAGAGCCATCATCCTCACCCCAGATAATTCTTTCCGCCGCAGTTGGTTTAAGTTTTCTGTGTCTGCCCAAATAACCTTTCGGTCCAAAAAACAGATTACAACAATGGAGAGTACCATCCAGACCAAACCCATTCTTTTCTGTCACACCAATAGATAAATAAATCTCTAACTCTCTAGTAAGTTCTGCCAGTATATCCACCTCAGGGCCGGGAACAGCAACAGAATTATCGAAATATCTTTGAAAATCTTCTCTCCCCTCTTCAGTTCTGTTACCTACTACTGTTCCAAAGCTCAATCCTCTGGGATAACAGGGAATAAAACTCTCAGGAAATACTATTAGTTTAGAACCCCCAGCGGCAATATCTCTGGTAATTCTAACTACCTTTTCCATTGTCTTTTCCAGGTCAAACAATACCGGCGAGTCCTGAACTACCGATACTTTTAATCTATTTTCCATAACTTTTACCTTTCCACTCTTTCTTACCTATTTTTATAACTAAAACTTATTTCAATTTTTTTAATATACTCGATACAAGTCATTAAAAAATTATAAAAATCATAAATCCTGTTTTTTTCTTGGAATCTTTACAATATAACTTGCTGTTTATTGGTCATTCATTCCATTTTAAAGCAATCTCACAGAGTGCCTTTACCCCTACAGTAAGTATCTCATCATTAAAAATATACCGGGGGTCATGTATAGGTATAGTCGGCTCACCTTCTTTGTCATTCCCTAAAAACATAAATAATCCTGGGATCTCCTGTTGGAAAAGTGCAAATTCCTCACATCCCATTTCAGATGGTATATCATCTGTCACCAAATCCGGTTCAAATGAATCCTTTAATATTTTGCTCACTTTAGCGGTAAACTCCGGGTCATTGTTCACCGGTGGCATAATTCTGTTATAGGCCAGATTAAATGATGCTCTTGCTGATTGCGTAATACCCCTGGCAATCTGCTCTATACGAGCTGCTATAAAATTGCGAATTTCTTGATGATATGCTCTCACTGTGCCCTCAATAGTAATTTTTTCTGGAATAATATTCACCGCTGTACCACCATAAATCTTACCAATCGTAATTAGGGCAGGTTTAAGGGGATCAATCTCTCTGCTAATAATATTTTGAATTGCACTAATTACATCTGCAGCAATGACCACCGGGTCAACTGCCAGATGCGGCCAGGCACCATGTCCCGGTTTGCCTATTATTTCTAGTTTAAAAACATCACTGGAAGCCATGACCGGACCTGCTTTAACTCCCATTACCCCCTCCTTCAAGCCATGCCAGTTGTGAATATGGACGATCGCCTCAACATCAGGATTTTTAAGGACTCCGGCCTGAATAAAGGCAGCAGCACCACCGGTTTCCTCCTCAGAGGGCTGAAAAATAAACTTAACATCCCCTCTTAATTCACCTTTATACCTTGACAGAATCTTTGCCGCTCCCAGAACCATAACCATATTCCCATCATGGCCGCAGCCATGAAATACCCCCTTATTTTCAGAGCTATAGTCCACTCCTGAACATTCTTCCATGGCAAGGGCATCCAGACAGGCTCTTATTCCCAGTGTTGTTCCTTTCTTTTTTCCTCTCAAGAGTCCCACTACCCCCGTCTCACCAATACCAGTTTGTACTGCCAGGCCTATATTTTTCATATATTCAGCCACTTTTTCTGCCGTCCTGTATTCTTTGAAACCCACCTCCGGGAAACGATGGAAATCTTTCCTCATCAGAATGAGTTCATCTTTGATTTTATCTATTTCTTGCTCCAAATTTTTCATCACAAATACTCCTTTAATAACAATTCTTATCCTACTGTCAGATTCAGCAACCCAATACTTTTTTAAAAGCCCAAACTTTTATAAAATATAATTAAACAAGCAAACATAATAGATATATAAGCTATTCTTCTATATTAGTATACTATATTAAGATTTAAGTAGAAACAGAAGTTTTATAGCGATAATTCTTTGAAAAAATTAAAAAGTATATGTTGATTTTGATAGGAAGAAGGAATTGAAAACAGTTGAATAAAAGGACTTTTTTTCCTTATTGACCTTCTTCTTTTTATTTAAAACATTTATAATTATTGATACCGTATAAATACCGGGGATTCATTCTGGTTAAAATAAACGCTATCTCCATCGAGGTAATGCCAGACAGACTTCATTATTTTGGGCTGTAAAATTCCATTTACTGGATGGTAATCCTGGAAATATCCTGACCAGTCTGCTTTGGTTACCTCACCTTTCATATCTACTGCAACCCTGTCGCTGGTACGAAAAGAAAGTAACTCTCCTTCTGGAGAGAAATTAAAGATACCACTAACAGTTATACCCTCCCATGTTATAGTAACCCTTGCATTCGTATCATCGATAGACTTCCAAATAATAAAGTCATTCAATGCAGCATTTGGTACTAGTAAACATTCGGAAAGCCAGGTAACTAAAGAGGAACGGTCCATGTTTTCACCTCGCTGGTCAAATATGGTAATGACCTTGGCCAGTTTACCTTTCATACTGCCTTTGCCATTTTGATATGAATCAAGTCCTTCAAAAGGTATGCCATATAAAGAGGAAGAGATAAGTGCAAAGCGTTCTGGCTTTGATACAAGATTAAGCTGTTGGTAATCAATCTTAACGGTTCTTGTTGGCGACATAATAAAATCTACATCTACAAATGAAGCCCTCATATAGTTCATTTTTGGTGTTCCAAGGTACCCACAGTAACGAAAATAGTGCTGTACAGGCAATGGCAGTATCTGTATATCTGTTTCTGTAAAAACCTCTTCTGATAAACCATTGGCTTCTTTGATTTTTCTCTCCACTATGGAATTGAAATCATTACGGGTTGGAGAAGAAGGAATGCATAAGAATATTATTATTCCAATAATTAATAACAATGCACCTATTATGAACCACATTTTTAAACCCTTCCTTTTCATTTTTATAACTCCTTCTTACATATTTATTATATTTATATTCGATTTTCGAGGTTCAAAACTTTTTATGAACACGATATACCGCGATATGCACAAATCGTTTAATCAAATTATTGTTTATTCAATATAATTATTTGATAGTCTTAAAGTTGCAAAAACAAATAGCCGATGCCAACCATTAACACATTGCTAAAACTGTGCATTAGCATAGGATATAAAATGCTTTTGCTTCTTTGAAATACAACTCCTTCAATAATCCCAAGTACAAATGCATAAAAAATGCGAAAATAATCCACCTCAAAAACAAACGGATTCAAAGACCAGTTAATGTGAGCGAATGAGAATAATATTGAAGCCAGTATGACTTCTAATGTAATATATCCTTTTATTGGAATACTTCTACCAAAGGCATATACTAATATAGTTATCGGTAATGCTCGAAAAACAATCTCTTCTGAAGGTCCACTTAAAAATAATTGGAATCCCAGGGTTCCGAGGATATTTCTTCTATCTAAAGGAAAATCATACATCGGTAACTGGCCATTAACATACATGAAAATGTGTAGAACAACTGTAATAACTGCTAAAGTTGCTGTAAATAAAATCAAATATTTTACTCCTTTTTTTACGTTACCTAATTTAAAATAAAAATCAATTTTTAACAATTTGCTTAATATTAGAACTAATATTAGAACTATAAGCATTTGAATAGCATGATGAATAGAAATCTCAGCAAAAATATTGTAAGGATCAATTTGTCGAATAGAAATCATCTTTGCAAAAAAGTGCCCCACTTTTCCCAAAAATATCTGTACAATGAACAATAAAACAACAATAATAATGCCCAAAAAAATGCTATTATGTTTCAACTTCTCCATCTAATTAAACCCTCCTTTTTTGACAATCTATGTTTATCTAAATTTATTTCTTTTAAGACATTTTTTACAAAAAACACTGACAACAGCTAGAATAAGTTTATACAGATCTCAAAACCCTTATTTAGACAACATGTAGAAAATATAGACAGATAATAAAAATTAATGACTCCATCAACTCATCTTCTTTTTAATAGCGTATTTTAACTTTTTTATTTTACTAACATTGCGATTCTTATAGATAACCTAATGGGTAAGGTAGCATTCGCCATTTGATTTAAATCTCCTACAATAAATAGTTTTTTATCAGGGTAATAAAAAGCAAATGAACCTGTCGAACCGGAATGCCCCTTTAGTTCACCTTTTCCCATAAAGAGAGTTACCAAACTATTTAGAGGAATTCGCATATATCCACTGCCATAGCAAATCGGACCCATTGCTGCTTGCAACTTATTGTAAGACGAAAGCTCATCGAAAATCGAAATATTGAACAATCTTCCGCTAAAGAAAGCTTTAAGAAATATCATCATCTCTCGAGTAGTGGTTATACATCCACCACTTGCACGGCTACTGATGACAAATTTGGGGCGATGAATAGTATTATCCTTAAAATAGATATTTGGCACAAAGTCATTTTCACTTTCAGGAAGATATGTGTTTTTCAAGCCTAAAGGTTCAAATATGAAGTGCCCATATATTTTATTTAATGGACACTTCATAATACTTTCTATTATCTCCCCAAGTAAATCAAAATTAATATCCGCATAGTAAGCTCTCCTCACTGTGCGAGGTTGAAAGTGCGGTTTTAATTTCTTTGTCATAACTACTAAATCATTGAAGGTATAAAAGAAATCTTCTTTAATAACGCGCAGTTTAAAACTATTCTCACCTTCTTCATATACATCAGGCAATCCGCTTGTCTGAAATAGTAAATCAGATATTGTCAACTCTTGTGAATATTCTTTACCTCTAAATACATGCAGACCGCCCAATACGGAATTATCGAAGTAATTTGTGATTTTATCATCAAGCGACAGCATGTCCTGTTCCTGTAATGCTAAAATACAGGTAGTTGTAAACAATTTTGTAATACTAGCCATGAGTATCGGGGAATCTATATTCTTATTTCCATATCCCTGGTTATAAGAAAAATCACTATTTTCATTTTCTACAAATAATACCGCTTCATATATTTTATTTGAGGCAATAGCTTTATTAAATAGATTTTCACATTTTCGTATCGTGTTAGTGTCCATCGGTTCTCCTTTGCCTAAAAATTCCAGATATCTGTTCAGTTATTCGGCATTCCATTTTCTTTTTTGACCTCCCTGAAAACCCTTAAACAACGAAATATTTTCTCATATCGATGTAAATGTTGTTATGCGGTCCAAGATTCAGTTATTTATTACTTAATATGCCAACCCTTTTATGCCATAAAAAAAATCCAATAGCTACAATAAAATAGAATAATGCATACCAGGCAACAAGTTCCACCTTGGAGCTTATATATGTTTCTCCAAAAAAATTAAATAGGAAATGAATCCAAATAGGAATAAATAGGTTTTTACATATATGAAAGCAAATGCCTATAATGAATCCCAGGGAAGTGATGCAAATAACAAATACTGTTATGTATTTTATTAGAACTATTCCATGGTATCCTGTATCTAAAAACCATATTGGTGCATGCCAAAATGACCATATCAAACTAACTACTAAAGAACTCTTAACGATCCCTATCTTTTTCTCAATCTCTGGCAACAAGTACCCCCTCCAGCCTGACTCTTCTCCTGCTGGTCCCTGTATAAGAGTGAAGAAGAGGGCTGACATTATGGTTGAAAATGACAAATCGAGTAAGTTTATGATCGTAACATTTCTATGTATAGAGATCATGTAAACACTTGATACAAAAATAATAGTCTGTATTATAGTTGTCGTTATTAATAAACGAAAATTCAGTTTTACATTAAAAGCTTTTTTGTAAAAAAATCTTACAGTACTATCAGGATAAATTTTTTTAAACATTAGCAGCAATACATAGGTGGAGGTCCATGCTGTTATGGCAATTAACCATCTCATTACCAATGGAGTCCCATGGAATATTACTGTTGCTATACCACCTAATGTAAAAAGCAATAATCCAAACAATAGATAAGTATAGATGACATATTGAATTATATAGTTTTTTGATTTTATAACATTCACCTTCGCGAAACCTCTTAAGGTTTAAGATGTACCTTTATAAAATAAACGCTTCCCTCTGCTTTAGAACCTTTAACAGAAAAAGTATAAGTGCCGGTTTCTTTAATTCCAATTATGAATTTACTGGTTTCCACATCATTACCTCGATATGCGCTTATACTATATTTTAACTACATCAAAAATAAGAGATATTATTTTGCCACATTTCCTACTCTGTTCCCGCTGAAATTCCCGAAATATCACTTTGAGAAGAATATATATTCCATACTTTTAAAGCAAGCATAACGCAACAGGTAGAGAGCACGTAAATTACTGCTAAAATTGCCCATACGTTTGGAAGATATTTAGACATAATTACCGCAATCGCATCAACTGCAGAATGTAATAATATTGCGAGAGGATAGAACCAGAAGCACCTGGCTTCCTTTCCTGCAGCAAACCATACCAAAACTGATAAAGAAATATGAAGAGCTACTGCCGCAATTCGTTCTACTATTCCCATAAGGAAGTTTACAGGAGGGGTACCAGCTAATACAGCAAATGTTGCGTAAAGTGTCCGTAATTTTGCTTCATCGGTGACACCGGATATTAATTTGTCCTGCAAACCGAGGTTCAACATGACCGACATTATAATATTAGAAATCATGCTGAAAACAAGAATGTAAAAAGCTTCAAAACACCATGTCCCGCTCCGTACATCAGCGCATTTGCGTCATTACTTCGACTCTTTTTTAATATAGTTTTAAAAGCAGTAAAGCGACCAGTTTCCTCGAAGAGTCCTGCCATCAGTCCACCAAAAATGCCATAGAGCCATATGCTGCTTCTAATTACCTTTCCGGCTGCCATTTTAAAAAGAAATGTAATAAAAAAGCGTTCAAGTAATAATGCGAATATGATAAATACTGTGCAACCAATAAAGAAAGGTGCAATATTTGCTTTATATTTTTTTCTGAATATTGTAAAAAGAACAATCGGAATAATTATGCCAGTCAGTGCAACAATTACCATAAAAACTATTGACAATGTAGGTACAGAGTATTCCATAAGCATACCCTCCTTTTCTTTTATCTCTATCCTTTTAACCCTTTATAAACGTTATACTTATGATTATCGCTCTTATGTATTCTTTCTTTCGTTAACGTTCTGCTCTGTCATCGATAGATACTTTGCAGCAATCATCGTTCATTAAAGTACTCTCAACAGTTATTTGTTTGCTATCAATTTTGCTCACGCAGGATAACATTGCAATCATTGGGTCAAGGCACCAGCCATTACAAGGATTCGCTCCGCCCATTTTTCTTGTCAGCGCACAGAGCTTACATGAAGTCGCCATAGCAATGTAACCATCCTCTATTTTCTTTACAGTCCAGTTTGCGCAGCCATAGATTTCATAAAGCTTATAGAATACATCTTCAACACTTTGAATATCCAATTGCTGATTCAAATAAGGTGCTGTTTGTACCTGCCTTTCTTTTCGTCTTTCCACAATTGCCTCTAACGCCCCCAGTTTTTCATAGTTGTTAACAGTCTCCGCGATAGATGCCGCATACGTGTTTTGCACCATGATGAGTCTTTTTTCGATTTCCATTTTTATCTCCTTTATTAATATTATTTTTTTAAGCTTTTTTTATCCATTTGCAAAATATAAAACGGTAATTTTGCATATCGATACATACCGAATTATATTTGATTAAGGTTTTCGCGAATTATCCTCAACTTTTTAGAACAATGGATATCTCTTCCCTGATTTCATCTTCTGGTAGATATCTGTTTTTCACGACAATGTTTTCGATCATCGTTTCTAGTAAATGTACCAATGTTCTCACTATTGCTTTTTCATTATTAACATTCTTCAAGTGGGGCTTGAGAATCTCACGGTGCCTGGGTAATATACTCTTTTCCCACTCATCCATAAGTTTCATCAATTCCTCGTCTCCTTCGAACGATAAGTAAACCTTGATACCAAGGCGATATACTTTTTTATCGTAGTTACTCAAGGAGTTTAAATCGAAAATGAACTTTGTATAAAAATCAATAATATTGTCAGTTTTCAATAATGATGCCTGCTTTTTTAAAAGATTAAAAAATTCTTTTTTAATAATTTCATCAAACAACTCTTTTTTATTTTTGTAGTAATAATAGATCATAGGCAGTGAGCAATTCACATCTTTAGCGATATTTCGTATTGTTGTTCCATGATAACCGTTAGTGTCGAAATGCTCTACTGCCACTTCCTTTATTCGCTCCCGCAAATCCTTTTCTGTCATAAGCTTCCTCCTTTACTTAACGTTCGTTAGTATTGTAGCATGCCAAATTTAGCCTGTCAATATTTTTGGTAAAAAATTTGAAGATAAAATAAAAACTAATGAAAGCAATAGTTAATGCCAGGAGGATTTGGTGGCTATTTAATTTTACAGAAAAATTGGGATTGACCCATAT
This sequence comes from Candidatus Atribacteria bacterium, assembly GCA_029556475.1. Taxonomy (GTDB): domain Bacteria; phylum Atribacterota; class Phoenicimicrobiia; order Phoenicimicrobiales; family Stramentimicrobiaceae; genus Stramentimicrobium. Next base: position 31,122 of record JAKQEP010000054.1, on the reverse strand, counting down.
TTTGAAAATAAATATCACTATTAACTAATAAACTCTCTGAATAATTGAATGTTAGTCAAAATTTTGTGGTAATATAATTTTAGAGGTCAGTAATCATTATGAACAAGAAGAGTATTTTAAAAATATCTTTTTTAAATCAGGATTATGGAAAAGGCCAGGAAATTATTAATAGCATTACACATGGGATTGGGGCAATTCTAAGCATTGTTGGCTTAATTATGCTCCTTTATATATCTATAGAGAAAGAGGACATCTGGCGAATAGTGAGCTTTGCTATTTATGGAACAACACTTGTCTTCCTTTATGTTAGTTCAACTATATATCATAGTGTTACTGATAAAAGAAAAAAATATATATTTCGCATTCTGGATCATATCGCTATATATCTCCTCATTGCCGGCTCTTATACCCCATTAACCCTGGTATTATTACGAGGGTCATTGGGCTGGATAATATTTGGAGTAGTATGGCTTATTGCACTTGCTGGTATCTTTATGAAGATATTCTTTTTCAGTAAAACAAAAATCCTTTCTATGATTCTATATATAATAATGGGTTGGCTTATTGTGGTGGTTACTAAACCAATCATCAGTATACTTCCCACTGGAATACTATATCTATTAATTGTGGGGGGACTCTGTTATTCTCTGGGGATTATCTTCTATATAACTCCTAAAATACCTTATAATCACACAATCTGGCATATCTTTGTTCTGGCAGGTAGTTTTACCCATTTCCTGGGTTATTATTTCTTTCTGGCGTAAAATAATAAACATTATTTATCAATCAAGATTAAACAGAGTAAACAGGGTAAAACATTAATTACCTGGGCTACTCTGTTTAATCTTGGCTTTTAAGATAATCAATTATTATGGAATAATTATTAACTATGTTCTGTACTTAAAGGATACATTTAATCTTGCTCTATAAAAGATTTTACCATCAGTGCTTATCTTTATATCGAGCTTATTTACCTCAGCAACTCTGATATCCTGAATAGTTTTTGCCGCTGTGTCCAGCGCATTTTTGGCTGCATCTTCCCAGGAACTTTCGCTGGTACCAACAATCTCAATTATTTTATAGACACTTCCCATATCTGACCTCCTTAAAGAATATTTATTATTTACGCCAGTAGTTGTTGGCAGCTGCTATGGTCTGGAATTCAATAGCCACCACCTGGGCAGCAGCAGTAAGACTATTTGGGTTTGTAGAATACTCCTCACGATGTGCTTTCAGTACATCAAGATCGGGCTGTATATTGTGAATAGTATGACGGGCAATCAGCATAGCTAAAGCACGTCCCTCCTCCGGTGTATCAGTAATAAGCGTACCTCCTGGTATCATTACCAATTCTGAATCTGGTAGACGATTCATTTTGTTCCTCCTTTTCTTTTTTAATTAAACTCTAACAATCTTTTTTTATTTTCTTTAAAAAATAACTTAAATTTGTTTAACAGGTTCTGTAACTGCATTCCAGGCAGCAATATGTCCATAGGTCAATGCCGGACCAATCGTGCTGCCACCTCCCCAATAGGCATTGGCAGTTGGAGAGGCAATACAGTTTCCGGCTCCGTATAAACCAGGAATTGGATTATCAAAATTATCCAGTACCTGAGCTTTCTTATTAATTATAGGACCTCCGTTGGTATCCAATGTTCCGGCTGCCAAAATTACGGCATAATAAGGTCCTTCTTCACTCAAAGGATACATAGTATAGTTTGGACTATCCTTAGGCGGCCATTCCACTCCAGGGATGGTCGGTGGGAAAGTAGTCCATTCCCGGTCATAGTTAAACTCACCTCGACCAAAATCTTCATCCTTCCCGGCTGCCGCAAAGCGATTGAATCTGTCAACAGTATCTTTCAGATTTTCTAAAAATCTTTTATCTAGAGAAAAACCTCCAGTATGGGGTGCTAATTTTTTTAACCTTGCTGAAATGTTTTCTGCCAGCTCATCAAAGTTGCCTCCTGTGATAATATGCTCAACCTCTGTCCCTTGAACTGGGAAGGGTGTGAAGCCCTGCCAGTAAGTGGCAGTACGCTGGTCGAAAATCATAAACAGCAGCATATTGGTCCATTCGGCATATTGGGGATTCCATACAAAATGAGTCATAGCTCTATCAGAATAGTTACGCTTCTCATCCATTACCCTCAAACCGTATTTGTTGACCTCCAAAACACTGTCACCACCAATGTAGAAGACATTATGAACTCCATCAGGATATTTAATGGCATTTTCCAGTATGAGCTGCGCTCTCCAGGCACCGGCCATATTGCCCAGCTTGGCACCTATCTCTCCACCCATTCTGATAAAATCTCCCTTATTGGTCGGCGCTGAACAGCCTCCAAAATGAGGTCCACGCTGGAAGTGCAGCATAAATTCAGTGTTGTGGGTGTAGCCTCCGCTGCCAAATATCACCGCTTTTCTGGCACGGAAATTCAGAGTATTTTTCCCCTCTTTTAAAACTGTGAGGCCTATTACCTCGCCTTGAGCATTTCGTAAAATATGTTTTGCTTCATGATTGGTGATTATAGGGATATTATTTGTATTTGCCCATGCTTTTAATTGCCTGACCAATTCTCCTCCGTAAGAGAGTTTGCCATCCTTATTCTGGGTATAGAGACATCTTCCCCGTACCCCTTTATTTTCTGGAAGGTGGTCCATATAATCCACCTGGGGCTTCCCTGTCCAGTTTATCTCATTTATTGTTTTAATTGCCCCACAATCTTCTAAAAACTCAACTGCCTGATGTGCCCGGTCATAGTAGGTATCTATTAATTCAAAATCGTTCTTAATAAGCCCCAACATAGGGTCATCAGGATTATACAATTGGGGATAAGAAAGGCGAGCCATGTAATTTATAGCATCCTTCTTTTCATCTCTTATTCCCATCTTTTTTTGGAAGCGGTTATTTGGTGTCCAAAAACCTCCTCCGGAGCGCATAGTAGTTCCACCAACAATAGAACCCTTTTCCAGCATAATGACCTCGGCGCCCTTTTCTTTGGCAGTTATTGCGGCAGCAAAAGCTGCTGCCCCGCTGCCCACCACTAAAATATCAACCTCTTGAACAAAATCCATTTTTACTCCTCCTCATTCCTGCGAAGAATGTATTTAGGGGTCAGGTCTCAACATTTGACATAAGAAAGGAATGTCAAATGTTGAGACCTAACCCCATTATTAGACTTGCTATTCTCCCCCTTTGGTGATGCAGTAGTAACCATTTTCAAACCTTTTTTTCTCCCATACCGGGCAGGAATCACAGATACACCCCTGCCTGGTATTAATGCACTTACTTACTTCTCCAACCAAACAATATGCCAGCGGGTCACCGCAATCCAGATAAGAGGGGCAACCCGGACAGAGACATTGGGCCTGCAATTCCTTATCAACCTCTTTATTTGCCATTTCATTCACCTCCTTTACTATTTAAAACATGTCAGGGGACGGTCCTTTAACATCTTTTTCTTTCTGCCAATCTGAACAGAAAATTAAATTCAGAGAATATTTTTGGAATTGTTCTTGCAGCAGATATCTATTCATTATGTAGATGTTGTATTTATAGCTGTGATTGGCAGCAATCCCCTTTCATTTTTTAAAAGATTTACTTTCTATAAGGATTATCTACCAGAACAGATATTGTAAAATAAAGGCACTCTATATTTGTATTGCATTTCAATATTTTTCAATTTCCTGATTCTGTTTTAGAGCTTCAGAAATATTAAATTTTAAAATGACAATATTTTGAGCGAAAAACATGCTGAAGGTTTTTGGTATGATTTTTGTGTGTATCTGATATTATACAGGCGATAATATTATTGTCAAATCAAGTAAAAAACGTCTAAAAATATTTTAGTAGGATTTTTTTGACATAATAGATATGGTATGACAACCAATACTTCTTTTTATTTCCATCTTCATTTCAATTTCTTTTTATAATTTAATGGGAATCATCAAAATTGGTATAACAAATTTTCGTTATTCACTTCCTGTATTTTCTCGATATCTCTTTACAAATAAAAAGTTAATTCAATAATTTTTTTAGTTTTTTGATAATTCCATCTCCAATCTCAGATGTTGAAGCTTTTCCCCCAAATTCTATAGGCTTAATCTTTCCTTCCTTAAGTACTTCTTGGGTAACATTTTCTATTGTTGATGCGATCTTCGTCTCACCTAAAGAATCGAGCATCATTGCTCCAGCTAGAATTGCAGCAATAGGATTGGCTTTACCCTGATTTTTTATATCAGGTGCAGAACCGTGAATCGGTTCAAACATTGATATTCCTTCTGGGTTAATATTTGCACTGGCGGCAATGCCTATACCTCCTTGAATTGCCGCACCTAAATCGGTAATAATATCGCCAAACATATTTGGAGTAACTACAATTTGAAATCTCTCTGGATTAGTAACCATCAGCATGGTCATGGCATCTACATAATAATAATCAGTTGAAATGTCTGGAAAATCCCGAGAAACATCTTTAAAAACTCTTCTCCATAAACCATACATATCAGATAAAACATTAGCCTTGTCAACAGTGGAAACTTTGCTGAGACCTTTTTTTTCAGCCAGTTCAAAGGCATAACGAATAATTCTATCTGACCCTTTCCGAGTCAATAGTCCTAGCTGATATCCGATCTCTTCCTCTCCGTCAAGTTGAAAGTCTATTTGAATATTTGATTGAAAAAGATTTCTTTTTATAACATGGTCAGAATGATACTCCTTACCTTTAAAACTCGATCCAGTTCCAATATAAAAATCTTCAGTATTCTCCCTAACTACATAAAAATTAATATTTTTAAATGTTTTATTTCTCAAAGGACTTTCAATCCCCTGTAATAATCTAATAGGCCTTAAATTAATATACTGGTCTAAAGAAAATCTGATTTTTAGCAAGATCTCTTTTTCTAAGATACCGGGTTTGACTTGAGGATCTCCAACTGCTCCCAGATAGATTGCATCCATACCTTTTATCTCCTCTAAAACACTATCCGGTAACAATTCACCTTTTTTGAGATAATGTTCGGCACCGAAAGGAAATTCTACCCAGTTAATCTGAACATTATTTAGTTCTGAAGCAAAATCAATAATTCTTTTACCTTCTCTGATTACCTCTGGTCCTATACCATCTCCAGGAATTAATGCTATATTGTACATTAGTATTCTATTTGCCTCCTCTCAATTTCTTTTTTTGTATACTCTACTAACCCACCAGAAGCAATTAGGTTCTGTATAAAAATGGGCATAGGATTGGTATTATAAAGCTCATTTTGTGTAATATTCTTTATAATACCTTTTTCAGGAAATATTTCCAGTTCATCCCCCTGTAAGGCTCCTAAACTGGTTTCTGATGATTCAAAGATGGGTAAACCTATATTGATTGCATTTCGAAAAAATATTCTTGCGAAAGACTTAGCAATAACACATGAGACACCTGCCTCTTTGATAGCTATTGGTGCATGCTCCCTGGAGCTTCCGCAACCAAAGTTATCCCCTGCAACAATAATGTCACCGGGTGAAATATTTTTTATAAAATCTTTATCATAATCTTCCATACAATGCAAAGCCAATTCATTAGGGTCTGATGTATTTAGATAACGTGCTGGAATGATTATATCTGTATCTATATGATCCCCGAATTTCCACACTTTCCCCTTTATTATCATAGCTAAATAACCTCCTCTGGGCTGGATATTTTCCCGGTAATGGCAGAAGCAGCGGCTATTGCCGGACTGGCTAGATATATTTCACTCTCAGGATGTCCCATCCGTCCAACGAAATTACGATTAGTGGTAGATATTGCTCTTTCTCCTTTTGCCAGTATACCCATATGACCACCAAGGCATGGGCCGCAAGTTGGTGGGCTAACTATGGCTCCGGATTCAATAAATATTTTCAATAAACCTTCTTCTAAAGCTTCCAAATATATTTGTTGAGTAGCTGGGATAATTATTAATCTTACCCTTTTATTCACTTTATTATTTTTTAATATTTCTGCAGCAATTCTCATATCTTCTATTCTTCCATTGGTACAGGAACCGATGACAGATTGGTCAATTAGTATATCTTTTACTTCGCTTATACCTTTACAATTTTCAGGTAAATGAGGAAAAGCAACCTGTGGTTCTATATCTGCAACATTGATTTCTATTACCTGCTCATATTCAGCATCCAGATCGCTTTTAAAAATATTATATTCCTTTTCTGCCCTTCCTTTAAGATATTCTTCGGTTATCTCATCTGCTTCAATGATTCCGCTTTTTGCTCCCGCCTCAATTGCCATATTGCACATAGTAAAGCGATTATCTATCGAAAGGTTTTTAATCGTTTCGCCTGCAAATTCCATAACACGGTAATTCGCTCCATCAACTCCTATTTTTGAAATAGTATAGAGAACAAGATCTTTTCCTCCAACCCATTTATTCAATTTGCCTTTATATAGAAACTTCATTGATTCAGGTACTTTTAACCATACTTCTCCAGTGGCCATTGCTACACCCAAATCCGTACTTCCAACTCCGATTGACAGGGCTCCTAATGCGCCAGAGGTCGGGGTATGAGAATCTGCACCAATGATTAAATATCCAGGTAAAACAAGGCCTTTTTCAGGAAGCAATGCATGTTCTATTCCTACTTGACCAAGTTCATAATAGTTAAGATTTTGTTCTCTCGAAAACTCTTTAAGTACTTTGGTTTGCTCCGCAGATTTTATATCCTTATTGGGGGTAAAATGATCGGCAATTAAAGTTACTTTATTTTTATCAAAAACCTCTTTTGAACCAATCCTTTCGAAAACATTGATTGCTAAAGGACCAGTAATATCATTGGCAAAAGCAAAGTCTATCCTTGCTTTAATCAGTTCTCCTCTTTTCAATTCTTTTTTATCACTATGTGATAGAATTATTTTTTCAGTTATTGATTTTCCCAAAGCGGCCTCCTTTTTAGTTATATCTCCATTTATTTTAACTTACTATATAATACTGTTCGTTTTATTTTAATTTTTCTTTTCCAAGTAAAGCAACTACATTTATCATCTTTGCCGTTGCTTCCACTGCAGCCAATACCTGGTCAGAGTTAACTCCTTTTGTAATAAAATTTTTATTTTCCATTTCCCAGGTAATTGTACATTGTACTAGAGAGTCAGTTTTGCCACCAGGTGGAATAGTAATAATATAATCTACCAACAATGGTAAATCAAGGTTAATCTTTTTAAATATTTTTTTTATAGCATTCATAAAAGCATCATATCCGCCATTTCCTTGTGCACTTTCTTCCAGTTCAATAAAATCTGGGTTCCCATTCGTTTTATAAAGCATTTTTATAGTAGCAACAGGTCTGGTAGAATGACTGGTCAAAATATTGTATGCTTTAAGCTTAAATATATTTTCTTCTGGAGTATTTAATACATCTGAAACAATATAGGGCAAATCAGCAGTGGTGATAGTCTTTTTTTTGTCACTCAACTCAACTATTTTGTTCAAAACATCCATTTTTTGTTTTTTAGATATTTGTAAACCAATCTCTTCTAGATTAAAATCCAAATTTGATTTACCACTCAACTTCCCTAAAGAATATTGCCTTTTTCTATTAAACCTCTCTGGCAATAATTTACTTGTATAAAGATTACCCTTCCTATCTCCATCTGCATGGATACCAGCTGTCTGGGTAAATACATTTTCTCCACTAATTGGCTTATTTGCTGCAATCCGATAAGTAGAAAATGCTTCCACTGTTTTACTGAGATTAAACAACTTTTTCTCATCAACAGTGGTTTCAATCTTTAAAAAATCTCTAATACCAACTACTACTTCATCCAGGGCAGCATTCCCAGCCCTTTCACCCATTCCATTTGCTGTGCAGTGAACTCCCTTTACTCCCGCTTCAGCTGCAGCGATTGTATTTGCTGTAGCCAGCCCATAATCATTGTGACCATGGAAATCGAAATGTAAACCAGGATATTTTAATATTATCTCTTTTATAAAATTATAAACCTGGGAAGGATATAGAATTCCCAGCGTATCTGGTAGCATAAACCTCTTTATATTTTCTTCACGAAGATGGTCCAGTAAAAAATATACATAATCAGGTGAATCAATCATACCGTTAGACCAATCTTCAAACCAAATATTACAAATAAGACCTTTTTTATTTGCATACCTTATTGTTTCTTTAATTTCTTTAAGATGTTGTTCTTTTGTTTTTTTCAATTGAGTTGTTAAATGCTTCAATGACCCCTTACTGAGAATGTTTATTACTTTCCCTTCTAGTTTAGAAATCCAGTCTGCAGATTCATGGATATCCACAAATCCAAGCACTTCAATTTTTTCTCCATATCTATTTCTGTTCGCCCACTCAACAATTTTCCTGACAGCATCGTTTTCCCCTTTGCTAACTTTTGCACTTGTTACCTCAATTCTATCTACTCTTATTTCCTCCAGTAATATTTTTGACAATGTAAGTTTTTCATCAGGGGAATAACTTACATTCTTCATTTGTTCTCCATCTCTTAATGTTGTATCCATTATTTCTAATCTGGTTAACAATTTACTACCCTCTTCTTATATTCATTTTATTTATCTTTATAACTGTTTCGTAACAACATTTTATTTATTGCCTTTAAGTAAGCCTTTGTGCTGGCTTCCAAAGTATCGGTACTGGCACTTTTCCCTATAAATGAACAACCATTATCTGTTATCTCTACCACTGCTTCACCTTGAGCATCTTTCCCTCTGGTTAAAGCCCTGATATTGTAATCAGAAAGTTTTACTTTTACTCCGGTAATTCGGTCAATAGCATTAAAAACAGCATCTACCGGACCATCTCCACAAGCCGCATCTTCAAAAACATTTCCTTCCCTGATCAGTTTAACAGTAGCAGTTGGCAGGATATTATTTCCAGTACTGATGTGGAAATAACTTAATTCATAGATATCAGCTATTTCCTCCACTAAAACTTCAGACATAAGGGCTAGCAAATCTTCAGAATATATCTCTTTCTTCTTATCAGCAAGAACTTTAAACTGTTCAAATGATTTATCTAACTTTTCTTTATCCAGATCGTAACCCAGCTGAGCTAATCTGCTTTTAAAAGCATTTCTCCCCGAATGTTTTCCCAAAACCAGTTGATTACTTTCTAAACCAATAGTTTGTGGTCTCATAATCTCATAAGTTGAAGCATCTTTTAAAACTCCAGCCTGGTGTATACCAGCCTCATGGGCAAAAGCATTCTTACCCACAATTGCTTTATTGGGCTGCACTACAAAACCTGTTAAGCGACTGACCAATTTACTGGTAGGATAGATATAACCAGTATCTATATTGGTATATTTTTGGTAAAAATCCTTTCTGGTATAAAGGGCCATAACAATCTCTTCCAGTGAGGCATTACCTGCTCTCTCTCCTATTCCATTTATAGTACATTCAATCTGTCTCACACCATATTTTAAGGATTCCAGAGAATTTGCCACAGCTAAGCCCAGATCATTGTGACAGTGGACACTCATTGTCACCTTATTAATATTTGGCACATTTGCTTTAATTCCCTTGATTAAACTGGCAAACTCTTCTGGCTGAGAATAACCTACAGTATCTGGTATATTTATTACTGTAGCCCCTGCTTCAATTGTTTTGGTAAATATCTGATATAAAAACTCCGGGTTGCTACGGCTAGCATCTTCAGCAGAAAATTCTACATCCTGGCAATAACTCTTTGCCAAACGTACGGCAGATACTGCTTGCTCTAATACTTCTTGAGGTGTCTTCTCCAGTTTCAGCTTCATATGAATTGGAGAGGTGGCAATAAAAGTGTGAATTCTCGGTTTTTGAGCCAATTTAATAGCATCCCAGGCACATTTAATATCCTGTTCCACTGCCCGACACAATGCAGCAATAATAGGTCCTTTGATATTTTTGGCAATAGTTTCAACACCTTCAAAATCTCCTGGTGAGGATATCGGGAAACCAGCCTCGATAACATCAACTCTCATTTTTTCTAAATGTCTGGCAATCTCTAATTTTTCCTGAGTATTTAAAGACGCTCCCGGACATTGCTCTCCGTCACGCAAAGTTGTGTCAAATATTCTGATTAAATCTGTCATAAATAACCTCCTTTAATCAATTTATAATGGAACTTATTAATTTATTTTAATTATTTTTTCTGTATTATTCGAAATATTATTTACGGTTTTAGACCATTCTTACTATTTTTATTTATGGCAATCATTCCCGTCCGAACGATTTCTCTAATTCCAAAAGGTTTTAACAAATTAAGTAAACCGTTTATCTTTTCTTCATCACCTGACATTTCAATAGTTAAGGCATTCCTTTCCACATAAACTACTTTTGCCTTGAATATTTCCACTAATTGAATAATTTCTGAACGAACTGTTAATGATTCCACATGCACTCTGACTAAAACCAGTTCTCTCTCAATAATGCTGTCTGAAGGAATATCTCTTACTCTTATCACATCAATTAGTTTATTTAATTGTTTCATAATCTGTTCTAAAACTTGTTCATCACCATTGACGATAATTGTCATTCTGGAAACTCCAGGTGTTTCCGAATGGCCAACGGCAATACTATCAATATTAAAACCTCTCCTGGTAAATAAGCTAGCTACTCTAGCCATTACTCCGGGCAAATCTTCTACTAAAATTGCAACAGTATGTTTCATATTAATCAACTCCTATCATTTGATTGATTGATGCATCGGGTTTTACCAGTGGAAAGATATTTTCTTCCTGAGGTATGTGACAATCTATCAACACGAATTCATTTTTACAATGCGCCTCTTGTAATATAGGCATAAACTCTTCTCTTTTATCAACACGATAACCAATACCACCATAACTCTCTACCACTTTTACAAAATCAGGGTTACCGGCTAGTAAGGTAGAAACATATCGTTTATCACAGAACAATTCCTGTAATTGTCTGACCATTCCCAAATATCCATTATTCATTAATAGTACAATAATCGGTAAACGGTTATGGATGGCAGTGGCTAACTCCTGGATATTCATTTGAAACCCTCCATCCCCCGCAATGCAAATAACCTGTTTTTCGGGGCAACCTATTTTAGCACCTATAGCAGCAGGAAAACCAAATCCCATTGCCCCAAGACCACCTGAAGAGATAAAATGGCGGGGAAAATTGACCTGAGCATAATGAGCTGCCCACATCTGATGCTGCCCTACATCGGTTACAATAATGGCTTCACCAGCAAAAAAATTGTTAAGACTCTCCAGAATGAATCTTGAGCTGAGTAAGCTTCCATTTTCTATTTTCCTCGAAGGGTCCTTTTCTACAATATTATTAATCTCAGTTAACCAGGCATCCTCTTTTTTCTCTTCGAGATAATTGTTCAATTGCTGTAAGATATATTTCAGATCACCCACTATTGGTATCTTTGCAAAAATATTTTTGCCTATTTCAGCCGGATCAATATCAATATGGATTATTTCAGTAAGGCGACAAAATTGGTTAAGATTCCCTGTTATGCGATCATCAAAGCGGGTTCCCAGAGCAATAATCAGGTCGGCATTACTAACAGATTGATTTGCAGCATACTGACCATACATACCTAACATTCCTAGAAAGAGAGGGTGATTCTTCGGAAAACTACTAAGACCCATAAAAGTATTGACCACCGGAATATTTGTCTTATCTACTATCTTCAACAATTCCATGCTTGATTTGCTATTTATAACACCCCCTCCGGCAATAATTATAGGTTTACGGGCATTCATTATTTTAATTGCGGCTGATTTTATCTGTTTAAGATTCCCTTTATATGAGGGGTTATAACCCCTTTTATTCAATTTTTCCGGATAGTTGAAATTACTTTTAGATAATTGAACATCTTTTGGTAAATCAATAAGAACGGGTCCCGGCCTGCCGGTTCTAGCAATATAAAATGCCTCTTTCATGATCAAGGGTAGATCTTCAACTTTCCTGGCAATATAATTGTGTTTAGTTATGGGTAGGGTTATGCCGGTGATATCAACCTCCTGGAATGCATCATTCCCAACCATTGCTGTTGGAACCTGTCCGGTAATTGCTACTAGTGGTACTGAATCCATATGGGCATTAGCTAGGCCAGTAACCAGATTTGTTGCCCCCGGGCCGGAAGTTACCACACAAACACCGACTTCACCAGTTGCCCGGGCATAACCGTCAGCAGCATGAATTGCTCCTTGCTCATGTCTGCTTAAAACATTTTTAAAAGGAAGTTCTTCGTATTTGCCAAAGGTATCGTATAAAGGCATTATTGCTGCACCGGGTATACCAAATATCACTCTGACTTTCTCCAGTTTCAGACATTCAACAATTATTTCTGTTCCAGTTAGTTCCATTTTCTCTCTCCATTTCTTTCCTCATATCACCAATTATTTAACTATTTAATTGCTTAAGTTGCTATTATTCTTAATAAGTATAAAATTATAAAGACCCCTGCAGAGGTTCCTTGCTTTTAACTAAGGAACCTTCCGCTGGGGTCTTTTTTACCCACGGTGTAATACGCATTTTTTAGAATTTTTAAAAACGTATCTATACCACTCGGTCCAGACTTTTCTTAAAAAACGGAACCCTAGGTATACTCCCTTATTGTAAATAAAAAAGTCATCCCCAGGACTTTAATCCTATAGGGACGACTTTATCGTGTTACCACCCTATTTTAGTAGAAAACTATTTATTTTCTACCCTCAATTAAATATGCAATAAATATAATAAAAATCATTGATAATAACTACGGTTGTTATTAACACATTTTCAAAAAGAAGTGAGTTTCAGCAACTTTTACTACCCTATCACACCAGTATCGGGTTCTCTTTAGTAAATTATTGCTTACTTGCTTCTTAATTAAGTAATTTTTGAAATTCTACTAATATAATTTTGTTTTGTCAAATAATATTTAAAATTAATGTGAAATTTTTTATCTATACTTTTAACATCTTAAAACTTGACAAACAAAAAGAGAGCTATTATACTATAACATATATGCGTAATGCATATATTCATTTTGTATGTAAATATAAAAGGAAATATTTTTATGATGAAAAATGAAGAATCTTTATTCTGTAAGGGTAAAGCCCCTAATATAAAGAGATTTATGGAAATATCTCTGCTCTTACTCCTGGCTCAGGAAGAAAGTCATGGCTACACCCTGGCAGAAAGATTAACCGATTTTGGGTTTTCTAGTGAAGAATTTAATATTGGAACATTATATCGAACATTGAGAAAAATGGAAAAGGATAATTATGTTATCTCTAAATGGCAAGAAGGAGGTCAGGGCCCTAAAAAGAGGGTTTATCAGATTACAGAATCAGGAAAGAATGCACTCGCACAATTAATTGAAATGCTGAAAAGCAGAAAAAAAAGGATTGAGAAATTAATTGATAGCTATGAATATGAATCTTTAAAAGATAAATCAGATAATATCATGAAGGGGAAATAATTAACGATGACCACAATTATTGTTATTTACAGCATATTGATAGTCTGTTTAGTTCTATCTTTATGGAATAGTCGCGAAAAGACAAAAAAATCTTTTCTTATTGCAGGGAAAGCATTTATGAAAACAGCACCCAGTTTATTAACCATATTGGGAATTGTAGGGTTAATTTTAGGTACTTTGACTCCAGAGACCATCTCTAAACTGATTGGAGCTGAGGCGGGGTACTGGGCGACCTTGCTGGCTGCGTTAATAGGTGCCGTTACCTTTATACCATCATTAGTTGCCTTTCCTCTGGCTGGTTCTTTGCTACGTTCAGGAGCAACTATTATGACTATATCAGCCTTTATTACCACACTGGTCATGGTCGGTCTGGTAACTGTTCCTATGGAGATAAAATCATTAGGCAAAAAATTTACATTCTTACGCAATTCTTTCAGCTTAATAGGAGCTTTAATTATTGCAGTATTGATGGGGGTGATCTTAAAATGACCACTTTAAAACAATTTAGAACACCGATTTTGCTGGGAATTATTTACCTTATTTTAATGGTATGGCTTCCCGGTACAGCACAGAGAACAATTGCAGTAACCATCTCTTATGCCAAAGAGATGGCCATAATAATGCCTGCTGTATTTGTTTTAATGGGATTGATAGAGGTGTGGATTCCGGGAGATAAGATACAGAAATGGCTGGGAGCAAGCTCCGGCGTGAAAGGAGTTTTGATATCTTTTTTAATGGGAACACTCCCTACCGGACCTTTATATGTCGCCTTTCCTTTAGCTGCTTCTCTATTAAAGAAAGGGGCAAGTATTACCAATACTGTAATATTTTTAGGTTCCTGGGCTGCTCTGAAGATACCTCAGCTTTTAGTAGAAATAAAATTTCTGGGGGGAACTTTTACCATAGTACGGTTTGTATTAACTCTAATGGTCATAATTGTTATGGGAATTATTATGAATATATTGCTCAAAAAAGACTTAGAGAACATTCAGGAATGAGCCAGTGTCAGCCTTTTTAAAATTAATTTATAATTTTTGCAATAGTTGAAATAAACAAGCTCACTTTTGCGTATATATAGATGATGACAAAAATTTTCATAAAAAGAAGGAGTAAAAATAATGAAAAAGAAAGTTATCTCTTTAACACTAATAATAGCAGTAGCATTAATGGTATTTAGCACAGCATCATTTGCTGATGCCCGCGGTCATAGAAATTTTGCTGGCAAGCAAGGCATACCTTTTCATCAAGGACAGAACCAGAATCCCGCAGAACGGTTTGGCTTCAATCAAGGAGATAATTACAGAGGAATGAGAAATCTTGAACTATCTTCTGAACAGATGGCTCAAATTAGAGAAATGATGCTTACCTTCCAGAAAGAGACTTTAGAACTCAGGCAGCAGATTCAAACCAAGCAATTGGAATTAAGAGAGTTAAGGTTATCGTCAGACCCAGATTTAAACCAGGTGAAAGCAAAATTCGAGGAGATTTCTAAACTACAATTAGAAATCAGAATGAAAGCATTTGAAAGGCAACAGAAGGTAAAAGAAATTCTTACCCCCGAACAGCTGGAAAATTGCAGACAGGGTCTTCAGATGCAGAGATTTGGCTCAGAAATGGGCAGATTTAATTATAACCCGGGCAGAGGATGCAGGGGAAACTGCAGGTAAGCAGACTTGTTAAAAAGCCCGTAATCAAAAAAGAGAGAAGATTCTACCCTTCTCTCTTTTTTGATTAAGATAAGAAAAAAGTGCCAATACTTCGATAAAAAACGAACAGCTAAAAATTATTAAAAAATTGAGGCTATCCAAACACCTGCATAATGAGCTAAAAATATTACTATTATGGCAACAACAAGATGTTCCAATACTACCCCCCACCCTTTTGTACCCTGCTTTTTTGATAATATAAAACTGAGTATTGATAACAAAAACAGCCCTGATACTACACTAATAATTATTGCAGTGGAAAGTTCAAAAATTAGAATTGGTATTATAAATAGAGAGGTAAAAATAAACTTAGCTAAAAAAGTAGATATCGTTGATTGCCATATTTCTTTGTCACTATGTATCCCCTCTGATTCTTCAGATATATGGATTCCCAGAGCATCTGAAAAAGAATCTGCTATAGCTATGGTCAATATTCCGCCAATAACGGTAACTTTGGAATGCGTCCCCGAATGCAAGCCAACCATCAGACCAAGTGTAGTTATAATACCTGAAGTAATCCCAAAAGATAAACCGACTTCTAAGGAATGTTTATTTATCATATTAACCTTTCATATATTTTCATATATAATAAAATTTTATTATATAACAATGATAGATTATTTTATCTAGTCATCGCAACATTTTATATTATTTTTAATTATTTCTTTATAGTCCTTTAATACGTCATGAACCCAACAATCATCACTTCCAGCACTCTCTCTGAAAGTTAAAGCCATGATATAACTAATTTCTTTTAAAGTTGCTCCAGCCTCTAATGCTCCTTTAAAGTGCTTTTTAACACAGGGTGCAGAACGATTTTTAATAGACAGGGCTAAACAAATAAACTGATAGGTTTTTTCATCAATCAATCTTTTCTCTCGATATATATTATCAATTTCATCTAATATATTGGCAAATTCTGGAAAATACTGAGATAATAGCCTCATCATAAACCTCCATTGTATTAATTAATTACAATTTATATAATATTTTTTCACAATTTTATGATTTTATTATTTTTTTAATGTCCTCTGCTGACAAAACTTTGCCTGGGCTAAATATTTCATTATCAATGACTAAAGCCGGCATCACCATTACACCATATTCTGTTATCTTATCAAGTTTTTCTGTTTTAATGATTTCTGCTTCTATTCCGAGCTCTTTAACTGCCTGTTGTACATTCTCAAATAATTTTTTGCATTTGGGACAGCCCGTCCCTAATATTTCAATTATCATAATTTATCTCCTTTTGTTTTGATTCTATAAACTCAAATTATATTTCCATAGAACATTCCACTTATAGTAGCCATGATAATGACCAGTGCTACATACACTATAGTCTTTTTAGTCCCTATTACACTGCGGATTACCAGCATACTGGGCAAACTTAAAGCAGGCCCAGCTAAGAGCAATGCTAATGCCGGCCCCTGTCCCATGCCTGAACCGAGGAGGCCTTGAATGATCGGTATTTCAGTGAGTGTGGCAAAATACATAAAAGCACCCAAAAAAGAGGCAAAGAAATTTGCTAAAAACGAATTTCCCCCTACCAGGGATGCAATAAAACGAGATGGGATTAACCCTTCCTCTCCTGGTCTACCCATCAGAAGTCCGGCAAAAAAGATACCTAAAAAAAGTAAAGGTATTATTTGCTGAGTAAAGTCCCATGAATATTCCAACCAGGAAATAATCTCCTGTTTTTTAAACCAACTAAACAGGGTATAGAGAAACAACAAAGTAAAGGCAAATGCAAAATACCATTTATATTGAAATATTAATGCCCATAGATTCTCATCTTCTGTCTGAGGTTTAGCCCAGTTGGCAAAGATTATAAAACCAATCATAGAAATAAAATAAAGCAAATCCTGTACCCCGGTTCTATTATCTGGCTCACTTTTGCCAACCCCAAATTTTGATTCTCCATTTACCTTTTTATCTCTTCCCTCAGATAAAAAGATAAAATGCATACTTAAGCCTATGACTACACTGAATATCACTGCACCTATTGCTCTGGCGAAACCCAATTGCCAGCCCAGTATCCGGGCAGTCAAAATTATAGCAAGCACATTTATGGCCGGACCTGAATAAAGAAAAGTTATCGCCGGTCCCAGCCCTGCCCCTTTCTTATATATACCAGAAAAAAGAGGTAATACGGTACAGGAGCAGACTGTCAACACAGAACCTGAAAGAGATGCTACAAAATATGCCAATATTTTATTGGTTTTAGCACCCAGATACTTTAAAACCGCATTCTGATCCATGAACTGATAAATACCACCGGCAATCAAAAATGCTGGAATTAAACTAAAAACAACATGCTCCCGGGCATACATATTTAACATAGCAAAAGCTTCAAAAAATGGATTACGAAATTTAAAACTATCAACTGATAAAAAATAAAAAAGGAGGAATCCTCCTATAATTACTAAATTTTTCAAATTTTTCTTCATTAAAACATCTCCTTCAGCAAAGGATTATAAAAAATAATGAAAATGCTACTATAACCTTTAAGCTATTACACTTTAAGTAAAGTAATTGCCTTTTTGTTGATTACAAAGAACTTCACGACAGGCCTGTGCTGACTTTTTGATGTCCTCTACAATAACAGGGTCATCATTAATCCATCCACTTAATATCCCCATCATCACCCTGCTATATTCATCTCCTATACGATTTATAAAATATTCACTCCAAAGGCCATCCTGTCTGCTGTTAATAAGATCTGCTTCTTTCAGTTTTCTTAGATGTCTCGATACACTGGGCTGGCGAATACCAAGCACATAGGTTAATTCACAGACACACATAGGTTTCTGTTCTAATAACTTCAAAATTCTAAGCCGATTTTTATCTGATAACATATCGTAAATCTGGGCTAATCTTTCCATAAAATACTCCTTATATATAGCCATATGGCTATATAATAACACTCAAAATGAATTTGTCAATATAAATTGAAAAATAAAGATAAAATGGAATAAAATAAAAAATATAAACAGATTGACAAAGGCAGAATATATTTATACTATAAATGTTAATATTACATTTCTACTTCAGTTTTTTGATTAATTTTTATAAAGAGATACAAATTATGGAATTCTTAATTAATCCATTTAAATATTATAACCTGAAAATAATTGGTTTTCCTAATTTTGACTTCTTTGTGCCTGGCTGACGTTGTTTTATTACAAAATAGCGGTCGGCTATATTATCTCTTGCTAAGATTAAATATATATATCAAATAACTTCAAATCACCTTAAATAGTTTAATTTGATTATCTCAGTTAACCCCATTTATAGCTGATAAAGCTAATCACAGAGCTTCCTATTTTGTTTGTTCCGTTTTTTATTTATTTCTTGTATGATTTTGCGCATCTAGCAACTAAATTAGAACAAAATTATTTTAAATTAACCAAAAAATGACTGATTGCGTTAAAAAAGTTTAAATAAGGAGGTGTGGCTGAGTCAAATTTAAGAAAAAACTTACAGTAAAAAGAAAATCTTTTTAACTCAATGAATAAACTAAACACCCGCATGGCAAATAATAATGGCTGGAAGGTAGAAATTAAAACTCAAGGCGAAGAATATTTGTTAATTATCACTAAATAATCTATAAACAAGGGAGTTAATCATGATATATTTTGATAATGCTGCTACTTCATATCCAAAACCAAAAGAGGTTTTAGAGGCAATCATCGATTTTACGAACAATATCGGCGGCAGTCCGGGACGCTCAGGTCATCGTTTATCGATAGAGGCAGCAAGAATATTGTATCAATGCCGGGAAAACCTGGCTGAATTGTTTAATACTTCTGATCCTTTGAGAATTATCTTCACACTGAACGCAACAGAATCAATCAATCTGGTATTAAAAGGATTGCTTCATGCAGGGAACCATGTTATCACAAGCAGTATGGAACACAATGCTGTCATGCGCCCCTTACGGGAGCTTGAAAAATGCGGGGTTCAGGTGCAGATTGTACCCTGCTCCTGTGATGGATACCTCGATCCGCTTGATATCGAGAAAGCTATTAAAAAAAATACCGCCTTAATTATCCTGAACCATGCCTCGAATGTTACCGGAACATTGTTGCCCATTCGTTCTGTGGGAGCAATTGCCAGAAAAAGAAATATTCTTTTTCTGGTAGATGGGGCGCAGACAGCCGGGACATATCCAATAGACATTGAGAAAGATAATATTGACCTGCTGGCTTTTACCGGCCATAAGAGCTTATTTGGACCAACGGGAACCGGAGGGCTTGTAATTGGGGAAAAAGTTGATATTAATAAAATTGCCCCTTTAAAGACAGGTGGTACTGGTAGCCGTTCAGAATCAGAAAATCACCCTGACTTTCTCCCCGATTTATATGAAAGCGGGACATCAAATATAGTGGGAATAGCGGGATTGAAGGCAGGTATCCGTTATATTTTAAAAAGAGGAATAACAGAGATACGCCAGCAGGAGAGAGCCTTAACCGATAAATTGATTTCTGGTTTAAAAGAAATACCCGAAGTTATCTTGTATGGAAAAGAGGGAACAGGAAACCGGGTCGCCGTTGTTTCTTTTAATACTCGAAATCAGTCTCCCTCTGATATTGGATTAAAACTTGATGAAGAATATGATATTATGTGTCGTGTTGGATTACATTGCTCACCGGCCTCTCACAGGACTATTGGCACTTTCCCTGCTGGTACGGTCCGTTTCAGTTTGAGTGTATTCAATACTGAGCAGGAGATTGAAAAAGCTGTTATGGCTGTAAAAAATATTACAAAAATACTATGATTATTATAATGAATAGAAAGGTTGATGGAATGACTGAGCCATTACAAAAAAGTGTAGTCATATTTTATTCAACCAGTGCTGCTATCAAAGCTGAGAGCCTGGCAAAAAAGCAGAGCCTTACTGTTAAACTCATACCTGTACCCAGACACTTAAGCTCTGATTGTGGTATATGCCTTAGCTTTAACTCCAACGATATCCAAAGGATGGAGGGAATATTAAATTATAACAAAATAGAATATGATTCTACCTATAACTTATAAATCATAAAATAATCTTTTAGTGCATAATGCGTTGTAGTACATATTTTATTCTAACTATATCTACCATATAAATTAATATTTATCCCTGTTGAGTTGTGCAAAAAATGCTACATTTATTAATGAAAATAAATGCCTAAAAATAATACTTGTAATAGGGGAAAAAGATATTATAATTAACTTAAAAATAATTTTTATGAAAGAAGGTAAATAATAAGTGACTGAGCTATCACCCACTGACAAACCTCCACAGCGAAAGAAAAAAAGTAAGGAAAGAAAATCGTTCCTGGGACCGGTTGCTGATTTAGAACAACATGTAAGACCTGACTGGTGGAGCAAGATATTTAACTATTTATATTTAAAGACCGACGGAGATGTTGTAGACGATTCAAGTATCACTTCCAGTGAAATTGATTCATTTTTAACTATTCTCAAACCCTCTTCAGATGATAGGATCCTTGACCTCTGCTGCGGACAGGGTAGACATTCTATGGAATTAAGCAGAAGAAACTTTCAAAATATTGAGGGATTAGACCGCTCTCATTATCTAATCCAAAAAGCTAAATCAATAGCTAAGAAAGAAGATCTGAAGGTTAAATTTAAAGAAGGAGATGCCCGCAAAATACCATTCAGCAATGATTCCTTTAATATAATAATGGTTTTGGGAAACAGTTTCGGTTATTTTGATACCATTCAGGATGATTTAAGAGTATTAAAAGAGGTATTTAGAACCCTTAAACCATGGGGAAAATTACTCATTCAGGTTACCGATGGGGAATACTTAAAAGAACACTTCTTACCCCGTTCCTGGGAATGGATAGATAAAAAACATTTTGTCTGCCGGGAACGCTCTCTCTCTTTAGATAAACAACGTCTTATTTCCAGAGAGGTAGTTACTCACATAGAAAAAGGAATAATAGCTGATCAATTTTATGCAGAGCGCCTCTATTCTCAGGAAAATCTGAGCGAGCTTTTAACTGCCGCTGGTTTTAGTGAAATGACTTTTCATGGAATAATGTCCCCTGATTCTAAAAGAAATCAAGACTTAGGAATGATGGAAAGATGTTTAACTGTCACTGCTGTTGCTAAAAAAGAATGGACGCCGGTCCGGAAAAAAGAACGCAGGCAATTAAAAAAAGTAGTGGTTCTTCTAGGAGACCCTAGCAAAACAGATCCCTTGAAACCATCAGCCATCTTCGATGATGATGACCTTTACACAATCGATCAGTTAAAAGAAGAGTTGGGTGAATTAAAAAACTATCTTTTTTCTTATTTAAATAACCATGACAATTTAATTAATGATTTGATCAAACTGAAAGAGAAAGATAAGATAGACATAGTTTTTAACCTCTGTGATGAGGGATATGACAATGAAGCTCGAAAAGAATTGCATGTCCCATCTCTTTTGGAAATGATTAACCTTCCCTATACCGGCTCCGGGCCACAGTGTCTGGCATTTTGCTATGACAAATCTCTGGTACGCGGTATTGCCCGGGAAATGGGTATTCCCGTACCGGAAGCCTTTTTTATAAAACCGAATGATGTTATCTTTGAGTTATCTTTCAATTTTCCAGTCATTATCAAACCTAACTTAGGGGATTCCAGTTTCGGTATCACTCAACGCAGCGTAGCCAATAATTTTGAAGAAATAGTAAATGCTATTTCTGAAATTAGAGAAAAATTCGGCTATGACAAACCGATCCTGGTAGAAGAATTTCTGACCGGAAAAGATCTTAGTGTGGGAATACTGGGGAATCCTCCCGAATCTTATAACGTGTTGCCCATAATTATGGCCGATTACTCTGATTTGCCGGAAGATCTACCCAAAATATGCGGCTATGAATCTAAATGGCTGCCTGATACCCCTTACTGGAGTATCAAATCTGTACCGGCTGATCTTCCTGAAAATACTGAAAAGTTTATTATTGAATGTTGTTTGAAATTATCAGAAAGATTAGAATGCAGAGATTATTGCCGATTTGACTGGAGATTGGACAGTAAGGGAATACCAAAGCTTTTAGAAGTAAATCCTAATCCGGGATGGTGCTGGGACGGACATCTGGCTAAGATGGCTGAATTTGCCGGAATATCCTATGGAGAGATGCTCAAACTGATTTTAGAAGCCAGCGAACAAAGATTAAGTCAATCTAAAACAACATAATTTTTAGGGTAAGTTCAGCTTTAATATTCACCATTTATTCACAAAAATTATAAGACCTGGGATTTGATATATTATTTTTTAATCAGTGAGGGGGTTAGCTATCCACAAAGTTATAGAACTAACCCTCTAATTTATTATCAAAAAAGAGACTAATAATACAGCCAATTCATTTATTTCATTGGCAGCACCGATTACATCACCACATATTCCCCCTATTTTCTGCTTGGAATACGTTACCATAATAACAGTCATTCCTATATTAATTAACAATAGAATAAGTGGTTCAAATATAAGCTGGCCAGAAAACATTAAAAGACTGACCATCACCATAACTACAAATAATGTCGATATTAATAATTCTTTTTTACCCAGATATCGGGTAAACATATTTGACAAAGTATTTGAGGAGGATGCTGGTTTCCCTGAATATGCTGCTATGATCATAGACCATCTTCCCAGCATAGGAGCTAAAAGCAAAATTACCCATTTGGCATGCTCGGCTAAGCTGAGCAAAAGGAGATATTTTAACATTATTAATAAAATTAAGACAATTGCACCTTTCGCCCCAATTGAGCCATCTTTCATAATAGCAATAATTTCTTCCTTATTTTTGCCACCAGAAAACCCATCCACCATATCTGCTAACCCTTCCAGATGAAGTCCCCCACTTAAAAATACCCATATTGTCAGCAGTAATCCTGCCTGCAGGTGAACAGGTAATTCAATGTATTTTAACAGCAGACAAAAAATATGAAGAATACCTCCAATAATTAAACCTACCAGAGGAAAAAAGACACTGGATTTAGAAAAATCTGCATTAACACTATTATTATTTTCTATCTCTTTTTTGAAAAAAATTAAAGGAATGGGTAAAACAGTCAAAAAAGAGAGTGCTAACAAAAATCTGCGGACAAAACGGGTAATGTTACTCATCTTTATTGCCTTTTATTAATAGTGGGATACCTGCTACCAGAAGATATACTAAATCGGCATTACGGGCAATAGATTGATTTGCCTGACCCAATATATCGCGATAAAACCGACCTGTGGGATTAATGGGCACCAGGCCTGAGCCCACCTCATTAGTTACTATGATAACTGTTGCCTGGCATTTTAAAGAAGCCTCCATAATATGTTCAATTTTTTCCTGGACCTTAGAGGCAAAAATATCTTTAGAAGATTTCTCATTAAAGTCTGAGATGAGATTAGAGATTAGCAGAGCCATGCAATCAATAATGATTACCTCTGTTTGAGTACCAACTTTTTTAATAACTTTATCTACTTGCACAGTCTCCTCAACTGTCTGCCAGTTTTTAGGTCTTCTCTTACGATGCTCAGCAATCCTTTCCCTCATTTCCTTATCGAGGGCCTGTGCTGTTGCAATATAGATAATATTCTCACCCATCTTTTGAGCAAGTGATTCAGCAAATGAGCTCTTACCACTTCTTGCTCCACCGGTAATTAGAATTAGTTTTGGTTTCTGTTTTTCCATTCTCTAAAAACTCGAAAGATGAATATTAATTTTTAACTTTTTAATATAAAAGGAATTAATTTACACTACAGGTAGAATTATTTTTCATCTATCATTTGTTATTTCTTAAATTATCAAAGGCAGTCATTTCATTGAGCAGCTTAAACCCTGCTTCGATGAAATTGATGCCAAATATAGCACCTGTTCCCTCACCCAGAAACATTTTCAGGTCAAAAATAGGAAACATTCCCAGATGGTCAAGTGAAATCTTATGTCCTTTTTCCCGGGAACAATGGCTGGTAAAAAGGTAATCCTCTATCACCGGGTTTAATCTTAATGCCAGTAAAGCACAGGCACCGGAAATTAATCCATCCATTACTATTGGTACCCTTCTTTTTGCAGCAGCAAAAATACATCCTACTAACCCACCTATTTCAAACCCACCTACTTTTGCTAAAATGCTTATTGCATCATAAGGATCAGGTTGATTTAAAGAAATAGCTTTTTTAATAACTTCTATTTTACGCTGGACTGTATCTTGTGGAAGCCCTGCTCCACAATCTACTACATCCTCAACCTTGGCTCCAGTTAACAGGCTGATAATGGCGCTACTAGCAGTTGTGTTACCAATGCCCATTTCCCCTAATCCTATTAGATCTATAGGCCTCCTGGCAAAGGATTCCTCAAATACTTCAAAACCAATTTCTATCGACCTTTCAGCCATTTCTCTGCTCATTGCTGGTTCTAAAGCCATGTTATTGGTTCCAAAGGCAATTTTTTTATGAATGATACCATTTTTGTCAGAAAGATCTCCATTCACTCCAATATCTGTTACGACTATATCTACGCCAAAATGGCGCGCCAGCACATTTATAGCAGCACCACCCTTTAAAAAATTTAATACCATCTGATAAGTAATTTCTGAAGAATAGGCGCTTACCTGTTCATTGGTAACTCCATGGTCAGCAGCCATTAGAAATATTACTTTTCTGTCTATAGCGGGATTTGCAGTACCATAAATGGCCGCCGCACGGGCTACTATCTCTTCCAGTTTCCCTAAACTTTTTCGAGGTTTAGCCAGTTTGTCGAAATGATTTAGGGTGTCTTTCAGGATAGTGTTATCAATAGAGGGAATTTCTCCAATAATTTCTTCAAACCTATTGTTCATCAGTTAATCAATACATCCCTTTTCTATTGATATTGGATTAGCATTCAAATGATTAATATCATTAATAGTTTCCACAAAATAGATATCTTCTTTATAGTAATGAAGGATATTTAAATTAGTAGAATCTTGTTTTATAAACCAGATTTTATCCAGAGGAATATTTAAAGCCTTACCGATAATAATCCTGGTAACCCCACCGTGGCAGACAATAGCTATAGTTTCACACTCATTATTATTATCATGTTCGGCAATTACTTTTTCTAAACCACTTAATACTCTTTTTTCGAAACCAGACATACTCTCTCCACCGGGAAGGGGCAGATGCGGTTCACACATCCAATAATTATGGTTTTCATTAATATTTTTTACCTCTTCAAAGCAAAGGCCTTCCCATTCTCCAAAATGGATTTCTCTAAAGAGAGGTTCTATTTTCAGGTTCAACTGGTGTTTTTTATTAACAATAGTAGCAGTGTGTATCGCTCTTTTTAAATCACTACTATAAATAGCTTTAATGGGATATTCTGCCAGTCGTTCTGCCAGCTGCTCTGCCTGCCAGATTCCTTTTTCCGTTAACCCAACATCATGATGTCCGGCATAGCGTTTTTCAGCATTACTAAAAGTTTCTCCATGTCTTATCAATAAAAGTTTTATCATTCTAATACTTTTCCTATCTTAATTTTTTGTTGCAACAGAAATGGATTTTATATAAATATGTGGAAAACAATATCGACCAGATTTCCAATCCACTTCACTACCAATTGCAACAATATCCTTCAATACTTCTAAGGCATTTCCAGCTATCATTACATTTTTTATCCTGCCTGTTATCTTCCCTTTTTCTATCTTATAGCCCAACTGAACATTATTAGAAAAAGCACCGCTGAGAATATTGCCCTGCCCCAATCCCAATACCTGATCAACTACAATTCCTTTTTTAATATCCTTAACCATATCGGCAAATGTGGTTTCTCCTTCTGGAATAACTAGGTTGCTTATTCCGGGAGAAGGGGAAGTATGATAACTATTTCTTATACCGTTACCGGTAGGCTCTACTTTCGCCTCCGCAGCATTTTGTAAATCATAATAATAGTTTTTTAATACCCCTTTTTCTACCAAGGGTAGTTTTTGCATGGGTATCCCTTCGTCATCACAGGGAGCACTCCCCTCAGCATAATCAATTGTCCCATCATTGTAAATAGATAGCAGAGGGCTGAATAAGGTTTGTCCCAGTTTATCCTGCAGGGGAGATATTTTTTTGTTGACCATTCTACCATTTAATCCTGCTATAAGAGGTAGGATTAAAACCAGCAATGCCTTAGGGGTAAAGATAACCGGCATATAGCCACTATCTATCTCAACAATTTTTTTACCCCAATTGAACTTCTGTTCAATATTTTCCCAGAGAGAATCTAAAGAGAGAGCATCCTGTCCCCATTGCCTGGACTCCATTAACATCATCATATCATCTTCTTTGGTATCCTGAATCATGATCGAACTGGCAAAGGTAGTCTTCTGATAATCAAAGGAAGCACCGTGGGTATTGCAATACCGTACCTGCCCTTCCTGTTTAACGATTCCTACATCGCAACGTAATTCACTATTTAAGCAATGGGCTCTACTAATAATACTATTTCCCATCTCTATCATCTCAGCAATACTCTTTTTAGATACAGAACGGTCATATAGTTTTAGTTTACCCTTACGGGGAATTTTTACCTGTTCCGGGAAATCAAAGAGGGCAGGCTGACCAAATTGGGCTATTTCTTTTGCTCTGGCAATCATATTCTCAAACTGACTTTCAGAAGTAGAAGAGGAGAATCCTATTTTACCATTATCTATAACCCGTAAAGCCCACCCCTCCACTTCCTCTGAATTTATTGATTTTAACTGATTCATCTCATAATCAACCGGAACGGTCTTAAAATTTACCTTAAATAGTTCACCAGAGCTAACTTTATTACCTAATTTATCCATTAATTCTTGTATGTTGTCTTGCATAATTTTATCTTCCTCCCACCACCACATTTTTGATACGGATATGGGGACTTCCAAAAGTTACCGGCAGGGGAGATTGGCCACCCTTACCACAGCCTCCTCCTGATTCAATAATTTTAAAATCATTCCCTATCCCTTCAATATTATGTAATGTTTCAAATAAATTGCCTGTCAGAGTAATATCTTTAAGCGGTTCGGTCACCCTTCCGTTTTCAATCAAATAACCTTCACCGGCACTGAAGGTAAACATCTCAAAGGTTGTATTGCCCCCATAAAATTGTCGGGCATAAATGCCCTTTTTAATATCATTAAATAAGTCTTTATAAGGTGTCTTGCCTTTCTCTATATAGGTATTAGTCATACGAACTATTGGTTTAAAATGATAGCTTACAGCTCTGGCGTTTCCGGTAACCTCTTCTCCCATTTTTGCAGCAGTTTCACGGGAGTGTAGTCTTCCGGTTAGAATACCCTTTTTTATAAGGTAATTCTTTCTGGTAAGAACTCCTTCATCATCATATTTTGAGGTTCCCAATAGCTCGGGTAAAGAGCCATCATCCACCACACTCAGCTCTTTGGAACCTACCTTTTTTCCCAGAACCATTAAATTTTGCATTCTGGGGTCTTCATAGAGAAAATCTGCTTCGCTTAAATGGCCAAAGGCTTCATGGATAAATACTCCAGCCAGAACCGGGTCTAAAATTACCGTATATTCACCACCAGGAACATGTTTTGCCTGTAATAAATTAACGGATCGTTGTGCTGCTTTTTGTGCTAAAGAAGATATTTGCAGTGCCTGTTCATATCCCTTAACAGTACCTATGCTCTCTTTGGCCATCTGAACATCATCACCATCACGGGCAATGGCTGTGAAGTGTACACTAAGATAAGGGTGTACTTGTCTGATATAGGTGCCTTCAGAATTAGCAAAATGCACCACATTATAGCGGTCGGTATAATCGGCTATTGATGATTGTATTTTGGAGCTGAAATTGGTTATTATATTGCTATAATTTTTCATCAAAGCTACTTTTTCTTTTAGATTCACTTCTCTAAAATAGTTGGGATATTCAGCCATTAAATCTTCCACCACCGGTTCCATTGAAGCCAAATAGCTCTGCTCATCTCCAATTAAGGTGGCAATTTCAACGGCTTGTTTTACCTTATCTTCTAAATCTTCCCAGCGATTAAAGGTAACAAAACCCCATCGACCCTTTACCAATGCCCTCGCATTTCCTCCCTTCTCCTGGGAGCTGCTGATTTTGTCTATATCCTTTCCTTGAAAACGAATATTGGTTGACTCATATTCTTCCAGTCTTACCTCCACATAATCTGCCCGTTGTTTCGATAGAACACTTTTTAGCCTATCCTGCATAGTTTTCCTCCTGCTCTAATATTGTTTGTTTGTTGTGTTTACAATTTTTTATATATGTTTGCGTATTACTATTAAAATTAAAAAGAGCTGCTTTTACTATTCTTCTGATCTGTTACCACTCTCTTTTATAATATTATCTTCTGCCAGGAAAATAGGTCGCTCCAGCCACCAGATCCAGTCACTCCATTTTTTATCCAGATATTTATTTTCTTCTTTTAAACAGACTAATCCATTGAGCTTGGCATCAGTATCATCAGCATAAAAAAGAGCCAGAGCTGGCAATATGCTGGGCAGTTTGGGTGAGCCAAATTCCAATTTACCATGGTGGCTTAAAATGGTGTGTTTGAACATCATTGCCAGGTCTTCCGGAAAATCCTTTATCAATTTAATCTTTTCCTCTATCATCTCGGCTCCCATGATAATATGCCCGATTAACTTCCCTTTATCAGTATGGTCAATAATCCCCCTCAACTGATATTCTTCCACTTTTCCAATATCATGGAGAAGCGCGGCACTGATAAGGAAATCTCTACTAATCTGAGGGTAAATTTGACAAATTGTTTCGCATATCTGGCATACATTAAGGGTATGTTCTGCTAAACCACCCCGGTAAGCCTGGTGTAATTTTTTAGCGGCAGGCGATTTTTTAAATTTTTCTAATAAAACTGCATCTTTAAAAAAAGAATCCAGTAGTGCTTTTAAATGTGGGTGTGTAATGCTGGCAATTTTGTCATCAATTCCCTGCATTATTTGCTCAATATCAAAAGAGGTTGAAGGAATAAAATCCTCCCAGGTGGATTCCGGGGCATGTTCAATGGTTTTTATACTTATCTGCATCTGCCCACCACTCCTCTTTTTGCTAACCTGACCTTCAATTTGAGCTAATTCCATCTTTTCGATTTGTGCTATTTTTTGTTCAGACAGATCCCAGTAAACTGCCTCTATCTCGCCACTACTATCAGTAAGCTTAAAAAAACCATCAACAGTCTTTCCATCTCTACGCAAGCGGAATTCTGCTTCTTTAATAAAAAAAGTCTGTCTAATTTTATCTCCTAAAACCAAATCAACAATTCTTTTTCTATTTTTCAAAACAATACCTCCTTCCAGTTGAAAGGTTAAATCGTATTTTGGCTAACTACCAACGACCGGTGACTAACGACTACTCAGGCAATCTCATTCACTTATAACCCGTATTCCTGGTCTTTAACAAACTACTAACGACAATCGACTAACGACAATCAAGGCAATCACATTCACTTATTCTCACTAAAAGTTTAACAGGGCTACTGTAAATAATTTAGAATCAGTAATTGGTTATCAGTGTATGATAATTTTCTTGACAAGCCATTCATTTTTATCTATGCTAATATGTGTCAGAAAAACAAATATGTTTGAATGACTCTCTTGTTTTATCTACAATATCTTATCGCCGAAGTGGCGGAATCGGCAGACGCGCTGCGTTCAGGGCGTAGTAGGCTTAAGCCTGTGGGGGTTCAAATCCCCCCTTCGGCACCATAAATTAGATTGGTATTTTCAATCTAAATTATGGAATCTCTCAGCATCCCAATCGTAATTTTCCACCAATTTTTTAAAAGTAATTTCTCCATATTTTATCCTTTCAATATATTTTTTACTATGATAAAAAAAGATATCTATAGGTTTTAACTCTTCTCCTTCTATCATTTTCAATATTATCTTGGCGTAAAGTCTATCATATACTTTAATGATAATCTTTTCATTCTTTTTAATACTTTCTTCTATATTACTTACCCGCTCTAACCAGTGTGATAAGTCTACCAGGTCGGGTTGTTCATTATAATTTGATTCGGCAATAAATTTTATATTTCTTTTATGAGGCCTAAGCCCCTCTAATTCGCTGATATGGTATCCCAGCATGTGTTCCAGCGCAAAGATTGACTTTTGTTCTGCTCTGATTTGTTGTAATATTTCAATATTGGCTTTCTTTTTTGTTCTCATTTCAAAATTATTCATAATATTTTTCACATACTATTATGTGTAATAAAAAACCTATTATCTGTGTATTTATGCCCTATATACCTTAAAAATAGTGCTTGGTAATAGGTAATAAGTAAATAGTAAGCTTCGATTACAAAAAAATTTAATCTACCATTATTAATCAAACATTAAAAACTATAAACTGAAAACTTTATACTGACAACTTATACCAACGACACACTATCTATCGAATGCAATGGCAACCGTATTTATTTGTTCCTACGGAAATTATCTGAGAGATAATCTCCTGTACAATCTATTACTTCAATAAAAATGCAACTGAGTAGTCATTATAACAAAATTAATCTAAAAAGTGAAATGTCGTTATAGATAGGCCAATACCCTCTTTTGCTAATTATAAACCTATTAACCAATTTTAATAATTTTAATACCTATTTTCTCAATCCTCTGACCACTTTAATATTTCTCATATCATCCCACTCACTTTTTTTGGGAGTTTCTAAAATAAAAGGTAAAGCTTTTAGCAATCTATGGTTTACTAATATTTTGAAACCTTCTAATCCAATAAAACCTTCTCCGATATGGGTATGCCTATCTTTTCGGGAACCTAAACCATATTTGGAATCATTGATATGGATTATTTTTAATTAACTATTAGCTCATATGCCACCAGGTCTATGTTACTATAATATCATAGAACGAAGGAGGTTATATGAGATGACAGTATGTATCGATAATCATTTACTCAAATCACCAGAGGGTTGCTTCAAACGTGATATCATAGA
>JAKQEP010000042.1 GCA_029556475.1 Candidatus Atribacteria bacterium | reverse complement strand
GCCAGATGATTCACATTATTACAAATATGGTAAAAGATTGATGGGTAGAGTAGGATTTGAAGAGAGTGAGCAGGAGATCTTAGAAATGTTAGAAAATCTGTTTCTTGGGAGTAAAGTTCAACAATTTACCAGATGAGTCTAAGGTGGCCCTGTTTTAAGACAAGGCCACTGTTATTATTTCTTTGAAATGGCAGGTTATTTGATTATGAGGTTTGCAGGTAAATA
Organism: Candidatus Atribacteria bacterium; assembly: GCA_029556475.1. Classification (GTDB taxonomy): domain Bacteria; phylum Atribacterota; class Phoenicimicrobiia; order Phoenicimicrobiales; family Stramentimicrobiaceae; genus Stramentimicrobium. The sequence goes on along the minus strand of JAKQEP010000042.1, from coordinate 13,549 downwards.
AATCATAAAAGGTGACATTATCTGGCGATAATTAACTCCCCTTTTAGGTGACATTTTCTAAAGTTATTGACAATTATTTATAATATTTTTTAATTATTTTTTTCTCAATTCTAATTTTTAGTTATAATTTAGCTTAACCCGAATACCTGAAAGGCATTTTCTGTGCTAATTTGTGCTATATCTCTTACTGTTTTCCCTTTTAACTGAGCAATTTTCTCAGCAATAAGAGGAATATATTGGGGTTCATTTGGTTTACCCCGAAATGGATGTGGGGTCAAATAGGGAGAATCTGTTTCTAACAAGATGCTTTCCAGAGGGATTTCCTGTACCACTTTTGATAAGATATGAGCATTTTTAAAGGTAATCACCCCTCCAATGCCAAAATAAAAACCTTCCTCTACACACCATTTAGCCATATGGATATCCCCTGAAAAACAGTGCAGAACTACCTTCTTTCCCCGGGCTTTTTCCGCTAATATTTTTACGGTATCCTGATGTGCATCTCTATCATGTATGATTATGGGTAAATCATATTTGTTGGCTAAATCAAGCTGTTTTCGAAATGCTTCCTTTTGAATCTCCGGATTGCTATGATTGTAATAAAAATCAAGGCCTATTTCTCCGATAGCAACATTTTTAGAATATGTGAGCATCTCCTCCAGCAGAGATATTTCCTCCTCTTTCATCTTTTTACTATCATGCGGATGAAAGCCTATGGCAGTATATACATTGTCAAATCGCTTAGCGATGGCTATATTCTTCTTACAGGATTCTAAATCAACTCCAATAGTAATAATTTTGTTAACACCTTTTTCTCGAGCATCATCTATTACTTCCTTCAGTCCCCTTTTCATCATATCCAGATGAGCATGTGTTTCAACAAATTGTATGATATTTTTACCCTCCTATTCTAATACCGTTCAGTTAACACTCTTCTCATTGTACATTTATGGTTATGATAAATTCTTTTTTTCTATTAAATAGAGCTCCTCATCACTCAATCCAAAATAATGGCCTATTTCATGTAAAACTACCCGTTTAACCTCCTTTTTTATATCCGGCTTCAGACTATTCTTGTTCAGCTTGTTAAGAATTGGTTTCCGATAAATCAAAATTCTATCTGGCATAACATTACGGTAATGAATACCTCTCCGGGTGACGGGAATACCCTGATATAAACCTAAGAGAGAGCAAGGAGAAGGAAGACCTAATTTTTTTAATATACTCTTATCTGGAATATCCTCAATATGTATGGTTATGTTTTCCATTTTTTCACGGAAGTATTCCGGCAATTCACTTATCGCTTCAATTACTAATTCTTCAAACTCTTTTTCATTCATTATAAAATTATTAATCCTTTATATTTTGTTTTATGCTGGAAACAAACTCATCAATCATTTTTAACTGGTATTGTTTTTTAAAAGCTCGATGGTTTATATTCATCACCACCACCGGCTTTTTAGACATTATATGTTCTACATTCAGTAAAATCCTCCCCGGATCAGAGCCCATACAGGTGATAAAAAAAGCAAATTTGGCTATCTTTTCCTTATATTCTCTTAAAAAACTGTGAACTGGTGATGATAGGTATCCTGCCCAGACAGGTGTCCCTATAATAATTAAATCATATCCGGCAGGGTCTTTTTTTAGTTTTTCGATAGGTATAACCCTTTGCAGATAGGCTTCATTTCCACTGGATATAAATCCTAAAAGACCTTTCCTGTTTTTATGGTCAACAATTTCTTCTGTTTCTGCCTCTAATTCTTTAGCAATAATACTGGCAATATTTCTGGTTTTTCCTGAACGACTGTAATATACTACTAATATTTTTATAATTCTGCTCATCTTTCCTTTTATTTATGGTGATATAAATATTTTAAAACCCAATCAAACAGTTATCCATTTAATTTCTCCTACTTTAAGAGAGGCTTTACCCCGGGTAAGATTATTAAACAATTTTTTAAACCATTCCTGTTCAACTGCAGGGAGTAAGGCTGAAACATTTACTTTCTCTCCATATTGAATATCTTCAATCTTTCCCGATTTGCTTTCAATAGATTGTAAGATTGTTCCCAACGAGTTATATTCAATACCTTCCATAACTAATTCCTGCATTGGTAATTTGTTTTTCTTACCTGCTAATTGTAATCCCATTCGAGCAGTATCTCTATATGCTTTAATTAATCCGCTTTTGCCCAATTTAATCCCCCCAAAATAGCGAACGACCAGGGCTATAACATTACTTACCTGTTCCTGTTTAATTGCCTGTAAAATTGGAGGGCCGGCAGAATTAGGAGGTTCACCGCCATCAGAATATTGTGCAATTTCAATTTTTCCAGAACCCAGGCGATAAGCCCAACAATGATGAGTAGCATCTGGAAATTGCTGCTGAACAGATTTGATAAAAGATTTTGCCTCTAAGTCACTTTCTATCTCCTTTATCAGGGCAATAAATAGACTCTTCTTAATATTATTCTCATACCTGATACTATGGTCAACAGTTTGAAAATATTTAATCGTTTTCATATTGGTTAATCATTTACAGATTCAGTCAATGGTTATATTTTTGGAAACATTCCAGAAATTTTTCCTGAGTTGTTTGAGTGTATATTAATAAAACAATAATTCTTTCTTTATTATCACCTTCATATTTTATAAAAACCCGATAATCAGGCAGGGAAAAGATTGAAAAAATAGATTTTTTTCTGGGAGGAAGTTGAATTTCTTTTATTGAACTCCAGGGTATCTGAAATAGTCTTGTTTCCCCTCTATCTTCATTCTGACTGCTTCCCAACAAAGATGACCAGAAACTCTTTTTAGGGAAAACCTGGAAATAGAATGAGGTTTTACTATAATACAATAATCCCCAGGTCCTGGGTTCTAAATCATCATGCCCACTGAGAAATTCACACATCTCTTTTCCTATTATTTCCTCACCAATTTCTTTTTCTTTCTCCTGCCAGTATCTTATTGCCTCCTGCTGATTATTTTTTATCAATATTCCCTCCCCAACTTAATCAATAAATTAGGACCTGTTTAATATTTATAGTAAATTATTATTTTCGTTATTCTTCATAAAAGACAAATAATCAATTTCTTTCTTTGAGAAATGATGAATAGAGATAACCTAAACCTGATGGGATAACACTATCTTTGCTCCCGCTTTTTGCAACTCCTCATATTCCTGCTCGATTTTTTCTTGTTCTCTGGAAAAATTGGCAATGGCATCCCTGATTAAAAAGACTTGAAATCCCTCCTTTAAGGCGTCCAGTGCTGATGATTTGACACAAAACTCCAGAGCAATTCCACAAATATATAATTGAGAAATACCATTTTTCTTGAGATAATCAACAAGTTCAATGTTGGTTGCCTCAAAACCGGAATATCCATCATCCCGGTTTCCGGTACCTTTATAAAAAATCTGAACAATTTTTTCTTTATGAAAATCGAAGGGAAAATCAGCTCCCTTACTGCCAGCAACACAATGTACTGGCCATTCTTCGAAATGAGCAGTCTTCCTGGGGTGCCAATCCTGGGTAGCCAGTATCAGGTTAAATTTTTCCATTAAGTCATTAATAACAGGAATAACCTGTTCGGAATCCGGTACCGCTAATGTTCCACCTTTTATAAAATCATTCTGTACATCTATAATTAATAATGCTTTCATATAGTTATCCTTTCTTTATATAAAAGATATAAAAATTATTACTCCATCAATTTCCTTCATTATGCTTGTAAAGTAATCTGCAGGCAAATGCTACGAGCAAAAGACATCTTTCCTGGAATGAGGTGCACAAATAATCGGACTATTTTGATAAATTTTTTGCCTGCTTTTTTAAATTTTGAAAACAATCATCTAAATCCTCAAGCAGTTCGGGAGAGAGGTTATATTGCTCCCATTCCAAACCAACTGGTGTTTGACGATTTCGTGAACCCCAGAATATTTCACCTAAAAATGCTGCACTATAATGCCATTTCCCTTCCATTAGATTTAAAATGGAGAAAGCACCAGAGGCTACTGCTGGCGCAATATAAAGTTTAAAGCCAATTTTTATTAACCGCGAAGTAGCAAGCAGTACTTTTTCCCTCAGATAGGATGACTTTCCCCGGTCATAGTTTTCCACATCATCAGCCACTACTAAACCGATACCGTGAGGTCCAAATACCCGTCCCTTACTTACATAATGCCTGATATCTTTTTCTTTCTCAGCATAATAAACTGCCCGTCCATTCATAACCCCCAATCCCAGCCCTCTAATCTGGTCTGCAGCAAGTCCCTTTCCATCAAATTTCCCTTCCTCGCTGAGATTGCTGGCTAACAAAGCTCTCTGGCAAAGCAAATCAACCGGTTCAGATACAACAGCAAAGATGCCATTAAAGTTGTTTTTTCTAGCCCTCTGGGCATAATAATCAATTATTTTTGAATTGGCTTCCAGCTGTACTTTGGTAATATCCTTAAACCCCTGCTCAGGGGAAGGAATGCCCATAGAGATACAAAAAATTACCAGATCTGCCTGAAATATTTCTTCAGATTTTACAATTTTCACCAGGGGAAATTTTCTCTGACCAGAGCCATCTATAATCTGGTTTGTTTCCTGCTCCCAGCGGGACATTGATTTCTCATTGGTGTCAAATATCCCAATTTTATTCACTTTTTCTCCACTCATAGAACGCAGGGCAACAAGCAATGTTCCTCCCACGTTTCCCAGTCCTACAATATTAATATTCCATTGTTCCGGTAATTTCCAGTCTAATCTATCTTTCCAGCGCGGATAGCTATAATTACAAAGACCAACCTCTCTGTTTTTTATCTTATCAACAATCCACCCGGGAAATTCAGAAAATTCTTGTTCAATATGCTCAGGTCTTCGTAAGATGTTTATTTCTTGTTTCTTATTTAATAACTGTTCAGGATGAATAAGAGCTACTAAAGGGCTGATTTTCTGCCAGTTTTTTTTCTGGAGATAGTAAATATATCTATTATTTTTAACAAACGAGTTGCCTGGTTCAATTTTTGATAAGTTACTTATTTCTGATTTAGAAAAAAGTATTTTATTGCGAAAACGGTAATAATAGACCATAGTTTTTCCCTTCTTATCCTTAATTCTTATAAATTGAGCAATAAGAATCTATCAACCAGCTTACTTCAATCATTTTCCTTTAATATGAATAACAGTTAGGAAATATCTTATTGTATAAACATATTTTACTATCTTTATAGCGAAAATCCAACCACTGTTTCAAACAGCATTATTTTGTTTAATTTTTATCCTAAAATGTGATAAAATTATTCAGGGTGCTTTAAATGTATTATAGTTATTTTTCAAATTATTTGTCTTTCAGGAAGGAATTTTCTTATGCCCAATTATCAATATGAATGCCTGGACTGCTCCTCGCTCTTTGTGATAAGGGCTTCAATTCAGGATATGGAAAAGGGTAACTTTTCCTGTGAACAATGCGGGAGTAAAAATATTAGAAGAATCTTTGATGGTTTCGGTTATTGTAAAGGTGATGGCAATTATTCTTCCAGCAGCTCTGGTTGTGCCAGCTGTAGGGGTGGAAATTGTTCTACCTGTAGCCATTGATATTTCAACATTTTTTTAGCTAATTTTCAGAAAAATATTTACTTTTGTATGAATAATAGAATTTATTAAAGCACCTATAAATGTATTTATGTTTAAATTCAAAGCTGTCCAGGAGAAAAAAAGAATGAAAATAGCACGAGTGGCAGAAATGCAGAATATGGACCGGGAAGCAATTCAAAAATATGGGATAAGTGATGAGCTTTTAATGGAAAATGCCGGCCTGGCTGTTTACTATACCCTGGCTAAAGAGTTCAATATTAAAGATAGCAGTTTTCTAATTTTCTGTGGAAGCGGCAATAATGGAGGAGATGGGTTGGTAATAGCCAGAAAACTATATTCAGCCGGGGCACAGGTCAGGATATGTCTCCTGGATAACCCGGAAAAACTGAAAGGGGCTACTCAGCAAAACTGGCAGATTATTAAAGAATTAAAACTACCCACATTCTTTACTCCTTCTGTCATCGAACTTGATTCCTTAATAAGACCCGGCGACCTTATCATTGACGCCATATTTGGTACCGGTTTAACCAGGGAAGTTAGCGGATATTACTACCAAATAATCCAAACAATTAATAAAAAGAATAATCCGGTTATCAGTATAGATATTCCTTCCGGAATAAATGGCGACACAGGAAATATCAAGGGAATTGCCCTCAAAGCTGATTATACTGTAACCTTTGGTTTACCTAAAGTAGGAAATATATTATACCCTGGCTATGGCTATGGAGGGAAACTCTTCGTCAGTCATATCTCCTTCCCTCCTGAATTATACAATAGCGAACAACTGAATATTCAGATAAATACTCCTTTAATTCTTCCCGAAAGGCAACCTGAGGGACATAAAGGAACTTTTGGTAATGCCCTTTTCATAGCTGGCGCTCCCAATTATTATGGCGCTCCTTACTTTGCTTCCCTATCCTTCCTGAAAGCAGGTGGTGGGTATTCACGTCTGGCAGCTCCTTCTTCCCTTATTCCTTTTATTGGTAGCAAGGCAAGTGAGGTTGTATTCCTTCCTCAGAAAGAAACAGAGGATGGGACTATCAGTTTAGCTGCCTTTGATGAACTTTTCCAATGGTCAGAAAAGATGGACATAGTTATTGTAGGGCCAGGCTTATCTCTGCATAATGAGACAAAGTCTTTAATTAAAAAATTAATTGCAGAGGTAAAAAAACCTTTAATTATTGACGGAGATGGGATTACTGCCCTGAGTGAGGACATTTCTCTCTTAACTGCACGACAATATCCAACCATTTTAACCCCTCATCCAGGTGAAATGGCTGCTTTAACGAAAATACCGATTTATGAAATCAAGAAAGAACCTTTAGCGGTATTAGGTGATTTTTGCAGGAATAACCCTTCTATCCTGGTAATGAAGGGTGCCCATTCTCTCATTGGATTCCCATCGGGTGAGATATTCATCAATATGACCGGAAATGATGGCATGGCCACTGCCGGCTCGGGTGATGTGTTGACCGGTACCATAGCAGCTATGTTCACTCTGGGATTACCTGTTGAGCTGGCTGTAAGAGAGGGAGTTCTGGTACATGGTCTGGCTGGAGATTTAGCGGCTGAAGAAAAAGGAAAGGATGGAATAACCGCTCAAGATATCCTGGACTACCTACCTCAAGCGGTAAAGAAAATTCGGGAAAAGGTAAATAAAAGTAATCTTTACAGTCTTATGGGAATAAATATGGTCTGATATATTCAATCTTTTAAAAACTGCTCAAACTCCTGTAAATATTTTTCTATATCCATATCTGCCCTATTCTGTTCATATTCTGTAATCTTTCTGGTCTGAATCGCTTCAACCAGCCACATCTCATTTAAATAGATTAACTGGTCAACATATTCCAGCTGATAACTATTATTTTCTTTTTTAATCCTGAGCGGAAATCCTTTTTCCTGAAAAACCTTCCAGATATGATAACCCAGCTTTATTTCTTCCACTTCGGGTAAGACTTTAAGATTTCCATAACGATTATCCCACGATCTGACTCTCCAATCGGTTCCAAAATAGATAGGGGAATGATGGTAGTAAAAAGTGTATCCTTCCTCATCTATCAGGTCTGGAACCCCCATCACTTCCTGAACCTCTCTTACTGTAAAACCAATTTTAATTGGCCCAGATCCCGGTTTTTTCACCATCAGATCCTGTTCCTGTTTATAAAAGACATAATCCAAAGAAGACCATCCTCCTGCCTGATTAGTTTCTTTATGGGACTGTTCCATACTGTAAACAGGGATAGTCAGTAAAATACTCATTGATAAAACGATTATAAAGATGGTAATATTGATTTCTTTTTTCATAATTTTAACAACCTCCCAAAAATCTAAATCATTTATATTTAATAATTTTTACTCATATTTTTGAAATGTTTAATCTATTAAGATAATAATCTAAATAACAATACAGTACAATACAGCAAAAACTATTTTTTTATAAATTTTGAAACTGTTCCAGCAAACTATTAAATTGGTTCAAAGCATCATCCAAATAATCACTTGAGACAGGGTTTATATCAATATTTTCTAAAACAGAAAGAGGATAATCAAAACTTCCTTTCTTAAGAAAATCAATATATTTTGTTGCTACAGGAACTCCCTCTTTTAATATTCTCTGACCAAGAGCGATAGCTAGCGCAAAGCCGGTGGCATACTGGTAGACATAATAACGATAAAAAAAATGTGGTATTCTAGCCCACTCTAAATGTATTTCTTTATCTATTATAACATCTTTCCCATAGTAAAAGTGATTCAGGTCAGCATATTTTTGACAGAGAAAATCTGCGGTTATGGCTTCTCCTCTTTCCTGAGCCTGATGGATTAGCAGTTCAAGCTCGGCAAACATCACCTGGCGAAAGAAAGTAGTCCTGAACTGTTCCAGGAAATGATTCAGAATAACAATCTTTTCTCTTTTGTTTTTTGCTTTATCAAGCAGATAATAAGTCAGAAGCACCTCATTGGTAGTGGAGGCAATTTCTGCTAAAAAGATGGAAATAGTGCTATAAATAAAAGGCTGACTTTTATTGGTAAGATAACTGTGGACCGAGTGCCCTAACTCATGGGCAAGAGTATAAACATCTTCTAAAGTACCTTGATAATTCATCAAAATAAAGGGTTTACTACCATAACTCCCTGTTGAGTAGGCACCACTGGTCTTGCCTTTAGTTTCATATACGTCTATCCATCTTTCCCGGAAGGCTTCCCGGACAATTGCTGAATAGGTGTCACCTAAAGGTTTAAAACTTTCCAGAACCATGTTTTGGGCTTCCGGGTAATCTATTTTTGAGGTTCCTTCAGCTAAAGGTGCATACATATCATACATATGTAGCTGGTCCAAGCCTAAATAATCACGTTTTAGCTGTGTATATTTGTGCAAAAGATTAATTTTTTTATGGACAAAATCCAATAAACCGGTATAAACCTCTCTGGGAATTTTTTCGCTAAAAAGAGCAGCTTCCAGGCTATTATTGTATTTTCTGGTAGAGCTATAAAATTGATCTTTTTTTATGTTTCCAGCCAGCAAGGCAGCATAAATATTGCGATGTTTTTGATAAACTTTGTAATAACTCTTAAATGCTCTTTTGCGCACTTCTCTATTTTTATCTCTGAGCAAGGTAGAAAAATTACTCTGGGTTATGGGAACAATTCTTCCCCCCTCATCCTTGATCTTGGGAAAACTAAGATCAGCATAACTCAATAATTCAAATGAGTACTCGAACATATAGGCCATATCGCCTGTTTGGGCAATAATCTTCTCTTCCTCAGCAGTAAGAGTATGCTCTTTCTTTCTATAGATTTTTTCCAGGCATCGTTCATAAACCTGCAATTCCTTTTTGTCCTGCAACCATTTTTTTAGTTGATTATAATCTAAAGATAGGATTGCCGGTTCAATAAAAGAAAGGGATTTCTCTGCTTTAACTGATAAGGAAGAAGCCTGGTAGAAGAATGATTGGTAGAGATTATTACTATTATCTTCATCTTTACACATATGGGCATAGGTATAAATTCTTTGAGCCAACTGTAAGATTTCGTCCTTCAATTGCAGAACTTCCAGAAAGAGTCCAGATTCTTCGGTAAAACGATATTTGAGTTCTGACAGCCTGTTGAGCAGTTCTTCTAACTTAGAGCAATCCTTTTGCCATTCTTTCCCACTTTTATAAAGGGACACGATATCCCAGCGAAACTTCCTGGGGATTCGGCTTTTAGATATTTTTTTACTTTTCCTGTTGGAATCCTGCCCCATAAAATCCTTTAATGAATCTTAAAAATGATAAGATGATTGGTAATTGATATTTCGATACCCTGTCAGATTAGATAAAAATATTTAATAGCAGTGAATACTTTTAAATCTCTATCTGGCTTAATACTGGAATAATTTTGTTCTTTATATTGGGCTCTGCTACCAGTATATCTTTCTGCCAGAGGTCGAACGATTTTCCCTTAACAGAGGTAACACTGGCCCCTGCTTCCCGGGCTATTAGCACACCCGCAGCCATATCCCATGGAGAAAGTTTATAATGCCAGTAACCATCCAATATCCCTGCGGCTACATAACATATCGCCAGACTGGCACAACCCATAAACCTGAATAAATAAAGATTTTCTTTTAGTAATTGCTGAATAGTAAGAATGTTTTTTTGGTAGTAGTATGGTTCGTGACCCCAGTCCGAGGCTAATAACTGATACTTCCCATTATTAGAATCGGTAATTTCTAATTTCCTTCCATTACGATAAGAACCGCTTCCTTTACGGGCATAAAAAAGATCTTTCCTGATTGGGTCAAAGACCACAGCACAAACCGGCTTATTATCTTTCCAGTAACCAATGGATACCGTAAAAAAAGGAATTTGTTTTACAAAATTTAAAGTGCCGTCTAGAGGGTCAACAAAAAAAGCATTCTCGTTTTTTACGACATCCTGATCTTCTTCTCCTATTATGGAAATATCAGGGAATCTACGGGAAAGTTCTGTAGTAATTATTCTTTGTGATTCCCGGTCAATGTCTGTTACCAGATCATGGCTATCCTTTTTTTCTGATACTTTAAAACCCCTGCCTTCATAATAATGTCTAATATAATTACCGGCATTCAGGGCAACACTAATTATGCTTTCCAGTACATCATAATTCATATCTTTCCCTGCACAAATTTCATATCTTTTTTAAAAACAGAGTGGTATAAGACTTTTAACTGTTATTTATACTCTCCGTATCAAACTTCCAGTTCATTCTCTTTTATTAAGTACTTCACTCTGCGAATATCTTTCTGTAACTCCTCTACCTTTCCCTTTATTGTATACCACAGGCTCTCCTGTTCATTTTCTAAACCAAATAGTTCCATTTCAGTCAATAAGAGATGAAATTTATGTTTAATTTTATTCAAATCGGTGAGAATTTCATCCAGCTGTAACTCCTTACTGCTATCTTTTATCTTCCCCTGTGAAGTAATTTGTTTATCTTTAATGAGGAAGGTTTCGCCCATAACAGGTATGTAGGCATCAAAATCCAGCTGTTCATCCAGGTTCATGGCAAGGGATTCTGATTCTTCTTTTTCTCCATGTACTATAAAAACTTTTTTTGGTTTATTTTTCAACCCTTTCAGCCACCATATTAGTTCATCCCTATCTGCATGAGAAGAAAAACCATCAAGATGATAAATTTCTGCCTTCACATCAACCATCTCATCCAATATATCTAAACATTTTTCCCCACTGACTATCTTTCTACCCAGTGTTCCCTCTGCCTGATATCCCACGAATATAACAGAAGATTCTTTTTTCCAGAGGTGTTCCTTCAAGTGATATTGAATTCTACCTCCGTCACACATACCACTGGCAGAGATTATTATTTTACTTCTTCTGGAACGATTTATCTGTTTGGATGCATTTGCAGTACTGGTCATTCTCAAAGATTGAAAATCAAGCAATTGATTCCTATTCTCCATTATTCTTAAATCTTTCTGGGCGAAATCCTGGGGATTATTACGATAAATCTTGGTTACAGCAATAGCCAGGGGGCTGTCCAGATAGAATCTCAGCTTTTTTAGTTTTTTATCCCTATGTACCAATTGTTTCAGCTGTAAATTGTAATACTGACTTAACTCATAAATAATATCCTGCGTTCTCTGTAGAGCAAAGGCAGGAATAATGACATCTCCTCCCCTTTTTAAGGTTTTATCAATGATGGAAAAAAACTTTTTTACTTCCTGGCGATAAGGACGGTTGACTCTGCCACCATAAGTAGATTCAATTACCACATAATCTGCCTCTCTAATACGTTGTGGATTTTTTAAAAATGGTTTGTTTTTTCTGCCTATATCACCTGAAAAAACCCATTTGCTGGTTTTGCCATCCTCATTTATCCATAATTCGATGGAAGCAGAGCCTAATACATGGCCGGCATCCTGAAATCTGAAGCTGACATTCTCATCTATGTTAATTTTATACTGGTAGGGCACTGCTCGAAACAATATGAGGCAATCCAGGGCATCTTCGATATCATAAAGTGGTTCTACAAATGGCTCACCAGTTCTGAGTCTCCTTTGATTCTCCTCCTGGGCATCTTCTTCCTGAATCTGTCCGCTATCGGGAAGCATGATAGAACAAAGCTCCATAGTAGATTTGGTACAATAGACCTGCCCGTGAAAACCTTCTTTAAAAAGTTGTGGAATTTTTCCACAATGGTCAATATGGGCATGAGTAAGAATAACAAAATCAATTTCTTCCGGACGGAAAGAGAATGGTAGGTAGTTTAAGCGGGTAATTGATTCCTCTCCTCGAAAAAGGCCACAGTCTATTAAGAATTTCTTATATTTAGTCTGGATAAGATAACAGGAACCTGATACCAGACGATTAGCCCCTAAAAAACTTATCTTCATATCAAATCTCCTCTTCACATTCTTCGTTATCTGTAATTCTACAACCAATATTCTTCATATTGTAACATTTAACGATACATTATAACTCATTAATTAGTTTATTAGCAAATAATTCTTCATTAAATAAATCTGACAGATCAGGATGCCCTTTATTTATACCTCCTATTAATTTTAGGGGGTCAAAGGTGTCCCACCCTTTAATGGAAAGATAATCAATCACCTTTAATCCCTTTTCTTCTATTCTCTGAATAATTTTAGCAGTAACACCTTGAATATACTTTTTATATATAATACCACTGGTAGTAAAGAGAAAAGATCTTTGACCATTAAATATTGGCAGATTATTTAAAAAGGAATGAATTTTTCGATGTGGTTTTCCATAATAGATGCCAGTTCCAATCCCAATTACTTCATATTCTGATAATGGTACAGTTTTTACCTCATCTGTTAGGTACAGATCGGCTTGGAGTTTCTTTGCTATTATATGAGCAACTTTCTCTGTGTTTTGATGGTGGTATGACTCATATATAATAATAATTTTTGGTTTTGGAATCATTTATTACAACCGATATAGATATTTGTATGGTACAAGCGTTGGTCGTTAGTTTTTAGTCGTTTGTCGTTGGTATTTAGTATTCAGTTATAAAAGTTTATGGTTTTTAGTTTTTGGTAAAAAGAGTTTAACCAGAACATAATCTATACATAGTGTATTTTATCACTTATTACTCTTCACTTGTTACTATTTGTACGGGCAACAGAGTATGAGATTGCTTCGTCGCTACACTCCTCGCAATGACGGAAGTAGGGGCACCTTGCCCTGAATCAGAAGTGTTACCTATGTGTTGATTAAACTATTTTTATGGTATATGAAATACCTTATACGAAATATGGTTTAGCAGTTAGTATTAAAGTTTTTTGTTTATGGTTTTTAGGTTTTGGTCAAGAGTCACTCTTTTCTAATCCAAATATGAGCCTGAAAGCAAGAGTCATGCTGCTACTATTTTATCAAATAATCTATCTCTTGCAAGCTGCACTTTTTGAGCCATCTCATTATCGGTATTTCTTCTGGCTATTCCATCGAGCATCG
>JAKQEP010000165.1 GCA_029556475.1 Candidatus Atribacteria bacterium | reverse complement strand
ATGACAAGATCATGACAGATCTGGCACGAGCATTAATTTTAACCCTGCTGAATCTGGCACGATAGTAAATTTAATAACATTAAACCTGGCACGATGTTAAATTTTGTCATTTTCTGTTTTTATACGTTGCCAGATTCGCATGAAGCCCTTTAGATAAAAGCAGGAAACTTTATTGATCTGTGGAATATAGCAAATAGAACAGGTGAAGATGTTCTGAAACAGAGCAATTCACCTGTTTTATTATTTCTCTGGAGGAATGAAATTATGGAAGGTAATGGAACATTAACAATATTAGAAGCCTCTAAAGTAACAGGAAAAAGCATTACCACTATTCACAGATATGTTAAGAAGGGGTTATTACATGTCAAAACATGTTATAGCAGTGGCAAACAGGTTTTAACTGTAGAAAAAGAAGAATTGAAAAGGGTTTTTAATATACATGATATAACATGCTATAACATGCCAAAACATGATGTTAAAACATGTTATAACAATGAATTACAGGTAGAAACAAATATTATTACTAAAGAGGCATTAAAAGAAACATTTAAAGAATTATTTGAAGAGCAAAAATTGCAATTATTTAAACCCATAGAAGATCAATCACTTTACAGGCTTGGAAGAATAGAACAGGAGAATTTATTCTTAAAACAGAGATTAGAGACTGTTCTTTGTGATTACAAAGAATTACAAGAGAAAATAAAGGCACTTCCAGATCCACAAATCGAAATAGAGAAAGAAAACTTAATAACGGTACTTAAAGATCAACTAACGGAGCTTCACAAGGAGAAAGAAACTTTTAAATTACAGGCAGAAGAGGAAAAGGAAGAACTTCTTAGAACATATGAGGCCAAACTCCAAAAAGCAGAATCCAAACAAATTGAGATATCGGAAGCCTGGAAAAAGGAACTTGAACAAACAAAAAGGCCCTGGTGGAAATTATGGTAAAAGATATTTTAGAAATAAATCAACATAAAGAGGATTATAAATACTAAAAATAGAATCAATCTGTGGGTTCTTATTATGGGGTAAGGAATATAGAGTAAAAAAGTTGGCTAAAAAACAAGAAATCGAGTCTGGAACACTCGATTTCAGAGGTAAACCAACATCTTTAGGCAAAAAATTTTAATTGCTCTCACCTCCTTACTTTTAAGATGTAGGAGGTATTTTATACCATTACTATATTAATTATATAAATTATAACAAAATCCTGCAAATATATAGAGAAAAAGGAGAAATTCAATCATGAACCTTTTAGAAAATTTATATAAATCGCTCTCCCATGAGAAAATATGGGGACCCGATGGACTCACCCCTTTAAACAATTTCAAAGCCAATTCCGGCGGTTATACTGCCTGCTGCCCGAACCCGGCACATCCAGAAAAAAAGCCATCTTTCCTCATGAAAGAGGGCATACCTGCCGGCAAATGCCAGTCCTGCGGATATCACCTCACATGGTTTGATGCAGTAGCCATCCAATCAGGGCATAAAGACTGCAGGGTAAAAGGCAGAGACTTCTGGCAGGTTTTAAATAATTTAGCAAACCTTGACGGAGGTTTGCAATTAGAGCTGACTGCAGAAGATAAAGCAAAATATGAAACTCAGCATGAAATCCAGGATCTTTATAACAACCTGTCAAAATATCTTCACATACAGCTCTTAGAAAGCACATGGGCAGAAAGCACAAGAAAATATCTTACACAGAGGGAAATCCCTGTTAATTATCTTCCAAGATTTCCCATGCTTGGCTTTTATCCCTCAATAGAAACCATAGAACAATACCTTCTTTCAGAAGGCTTCAGCCTTGAAATAATAGAGAAAAGCAATGTATTACAAAAATGCTTTCAAAACAACTGCCTTATATTCTCCTATAAAGATGAATTGGGAAACACTTTAGGATTCAAAGGCAGAAAACCATCTCTTAAAATCAAAGATATCAAATACCAGAAAGGTTTTAAGGGAGAGATAAAAGACAGAGCTATCATGGGTTTAGAGTGCTGCAGCATAGCAGTAAAAGACAGCACAAAAGCCGTATGTTTTGAAGGTGAATTCGACTGGCTAACTGCTCAGACAGCCACACTCAAGCAATATGACAGAACAGCAGAATTTATATGTTTTGGCGGGTCCGATGTAAAACCTACTAAACTGGAAACCCTTAAAAAAGCAGGAATAAAAATTCTATATTTAAGTTTCGATCCAGACCAGGCAGGCAAGAAAGCCACCAGAGAAGCCATAAAATATTCTGAACAGCTTAATCTATGTCCCTTTGTAATCAATCTTCCTGCCGGATTAGATCCAGACGAATTCATAAAATCCCAGGGATTAGAGGCATTTAAAAACCGTGCTAAAAATGCTTCTACAGCCGGAGAATGGCTTAAAAAGGAATTTCTCCAGCAATACCCGGACTTAAAGAAAGAGAACCTGGAAAAAGCAAAAGTAGATCTGCTTGAAGAGGCCCATAAGCATAAAGGACTTGTGCTGGATTCTTTCTTACAATCCACATCTAAAGAATTAAACATAGATAATGAACTTATCCGCCAGATAATAGAAAAGCAATACCAGAAATTACATAGTATTACAGAAGCAAAACCATTAAAGAAATCTCTGCCGGATATACCGGCTCAGGAAGAATTCCTTATCCCTGATAACTGGATATTAAATAAAAATGGACTTGTCAAACTGGTCCAAACAAAAGAAGGTATTAAAGAAATAGCCATAGCTCCGGCTCCTTTTTATATATCTTCAAGATCCGCCAATATTGATACAGGGCAGGAAAAACTTGAACTAACCTACCTGCGTGATGATCTGTGGAAAACCTCCTATGAGGAAAGATCCATTCTCATGGATCACAGAAAAATAGTTCAGCTTTCAAGCATGGGATTTCCTGTGGATTCCCTTAATTGCAAAGAAATGGTTAATTTCATACACAATTTTGAAGCCATCAATGACAAAATACTTCCAAAAAGATCAACTATCTCCGGATTTGGATGGAAAAGAGAAAAAGGAGTTCCTTTCTTTGTAATGCCTGGAAAAGCTTATGGCACAGAACGATCCATAGTATTTGAGCCGGAAGGACTTGGAGATGAAAGACTTGCCAGAGCATTAAGGCCGGAAGGTAATATTGATAACTGGCTCAGAGGAATAAGAAGATGTATTGACTATCCGAGAGTAATGTTTCTTATCTATTCTTCATTTACAACTCCGCTGCTAGAGATCCTGGACGCTCCGAACTTTATCATAGATAATTGGGGATTAACTTCCATAGGCAAAACAACCGTCATGGAAATAGCTGCTTCAGTATGGGGACTGCCCATAAAAGAATTAGGAGGAATAATAATTGCATGGGATGCAACTAAAGTTTCAATAGAACGCCTTGCATGTCTGTTTAATTTCCTGCCTATATTCCTGGATGACTCTCAAACTGCAAATGAAAAAGTTATAGCAATGATTCTCTATATGCTTGCCAATGGTGTCGGAAGATTCAGAGGAGCTCTAAAAGGCACTCAGAAAACATCAAACTGGAGGACAATAGCTTTCTCTACAGGTGAAAGAAGATTAAGCGAAGTAACGGAATATGAAGGAGCAAAAGCAAGAATAATAAGTCTTTACGGACCTCCTTTTAAAACAGAAAAGCAGGCAGAGCTTATATATAATATAAAATCTGATATTCATGCCAACTTCGGCATAGCGGGCCCTATGTTTGTAGAACATATAATAAACAAAGGATATCACGAATCATATAAAGATCTAAGAGAACAATATAAAAATACTGCACTGGAACTGGCAAAATTAGGTAAAGATAATGTATCAGATCGTATGTCACAGTATTTTGCAGCAGTGCAGATAGCCGGGAAAATGGTTGAAGAGCTCTTTAAATTTGGTGGAGAGCCGGAGAAAATAGTAAGAACCATGTTTGAATATACCTGCGGAGAAAATAAAGAAAGAGGAGATTACCCGCAAAGAGCTTTAGAACATATAGTTTCATGGGTTCAGGGGAATCAGAATAGTTTTGATAGGCAAGACCAGCTGGCAACTGTAGAAAGAGGAGAAATCTTTGGAGTAATAAGAGAAGGAGATTACATAGGAATATTCCCTCATAAATTTAAAGAAATTATCAAAAAAAGCGAATTTGATAACTCTTCTATTCTAAAAGCTTTTAAAGAAAGAACCTGGATACAAACCACAAAAAACAATTTTACCTGTCTTGTAGGATTTAGAAGTAAAGTAGTAAGAATGATAAAAATTCTATGGCCTGCAATTAATAATATATGGTCATAATAAAATAAATATTTTGTAGAAAATTTTTTTTCATATTTTCCAGTATAAAAAATTTTTTTACACGTTAAACACGTTATCCATAAATATATATATAATAAATTATTTAATTATAAGGATATATAGGTTAACGTGTAAGTTAACGTGTCCTTAACGTGCTTAACGTGACTTAACGTGTTTTAACGTGTGTTTAACGTGTGACTTAACGTGTGTTAAAGGATTATGATATAAGGTTTTCTTTACTTCTTAACGTGTTTAACGTGTATATTTTTTTATTTTGCATGTAAAAATAAAAAAATCATTTATTTAGGATTTTTTTATTATAAATAAACATTTTAATAGCTTACAAATTAGGAATCCCGCATGAATACTTAAAATGACAGAAAGAAGTTTTTCCCGGCCCTGCTCCCCCCTTCCCCACCCATAACAGCCTGCAGTAATTGCATCTATCGGCACAGCTCTGAATATCCGCTCCATTGCAAAAATAGGAGCTGCCTGAGCTGTGCTTGCAGCGTGCAAAGCATGATAAAGATCTGCTGCAGGCGGAGCCAGGTCCGGCTATGCTATAACTTTTATTGCAGGAGATATCCAGGGGAAGCAGCATGCCGTTATAGCCGGCATCCGCCCCCTCCCCACCCACCATAACCCATCTGCCATGCTTTTACTGGACTTTGCCGATAACCGTTAGTGCCGCCAATCCACCCGGATTTGATTTTCTACCCGCCCCTAAACCGCCCAGGAAAATCAAATCCTCTTCCCACCCTTTAAAATCCTTCTGTCATACTTTTATTGAAGTTTGCTGATAATCGTTAGTGCCACCAACCCGCCCGGATTTGATTTTCTGCCCGCCCCTATACCGCCCAAGAAAATCAAATCCTCTTCCCACCCTTTAAAACCCTTCTGTCAGGCTTT
>JAKQEP010000164.1 GCA_029556475.1 Candidatus Atribacteria bacterium | reverse complement strand
TGACCATCAAGAAAGGCTGGGTCTTAATCGCAGTATAGGTTATACCCTATGAGAAGCTTTAGACTTATTCAGCCTTCTTATTCGGTACCTGATATTTTATTATTATTCTAATAAATTAACTTACTTAAGTCTAATGGAGGAACAAAGTGAGGCGGCAGTTTCATCCAATCTACCCACAGTATTGTTATACATTGTACCGAATATGATATACAGTATATTTCTTTAAAATACGCATGACACAAAACGTAAACGAGGGAGGTATTCCCAATGTCATTATCAAAATTAAATAAATTATTTCGAATTAGAAATCAAAATGAAAATGGATTTTCTTTAGTTGAGCTGATGATTGCCTTAGCTATACTGGCTTTGTTTGCTATTGGGATAATATCCGCATTTTCTGGCTCTTTTCAGGCAATGGCAGATTCTAAGTATAGGACTGTTGCCACCAATCTGGCTCAAAAGGAATTAGAAAAAGTTAAAAATACAAAAGATGTTGAATACCCTTTTTACGGAATAAGCACAACTACTGTTGATGGGATAGAATATACTATAATCGTAGTAGCAGATGAAAGAGAAGATGAGAATGTAGCAGATGTCATTGCCACTATCAGCTGGCTTAATAGAAATGGTGATATGAAAGATGTTCGGCTTCAAACTCTTGTCTACAATCTGAAGACCAAAGTGGTTGATCTTCCCGAAGTTTGGAAAATAGAGCTTACAGCTGATCCGGAAGAGATGATATGCTGTTTAGATGACCAGATTTCCATTATTACTGCGGAGGCATTTGATGAAAACAATGAGAGATTAATACCCAGTGGTACCCCTATCAGTTTTATAACCAATAACGAGGGACAACTTTCCAAAGAATATGCTTTAACTGATAGTGCTGGTAGGGCAACAACAGAATTGACTATTAAAAGCTTGCAAGAAGCCACTGTCCAAGCCAGAGCTGGTTCAACTTTTAGCAATACTGTTACAGTATCATGTGTTCCTATACCTTATGAAATTATTCTTTCCGCAAGCAAGTCTACTGTACTTCCTGGTGAAATATCTATTATTAAAGCCATTGTAAAGGATAGTTGTGGAAATGACCTCAGCAAGGAACAGGTAGAGGTTGATTTCAGTACAGATTATGGCTATTTTGACGATTCATCTTCAACCAAAGAGGAGAAAGTTATGACTGTTAATGGGGTTGCCACCATTGAGTTGCATATGCCTACCAGTGGAGAGACTGCCAAAGTTACGGGAAAAGTTGTTTCCGAAGAGGGTACTGAGCCATCTTATGGTCCCCTGAGTGACAATGTTGAAGTTTTTTGTACCGATTATAGTATAAAAGTAGAAGCAGAAAAAAATAGTGTATTTCCAAATGATGTAACTAAAATAACAGCAACTCTTTCCCAGGTTGG
The DNA here is from genome assembly GCA_029556475.1 of Candidatus Atribacteria bacterium. GTDB lineage: Bacteria > Atribacterota > Phoenicimicrobiia > Phoenicimicrobiales > Stramentimicrobiaceae > Stramentimicrobium. Next base: position 9,778 of record JAKQEP010000164.1, on the reverse strand, counting down.
AGGTGGCGCTCCCAGTGGCGATGTATCTTTTACAACAGACATTGGATGCCTGTCTCTTACCAAACCCCCAGCAGGTGGTAATAATTGTCAGCGTTCCTTAGATCAAAATATTGATAATGGTCAAGCTATTATTTACTTATATAACGTTCCAGGTGGTGAAACCGCCACCATTATTGCTGAATATAAAGTCCCGGGTGCTAATAACAGTATTTACGATAATGTACAGGTAAAATCAGTACAATTTATTATTTCAATTGAAGCAAAGCCAAACCAGATTATTCCCGACGACACCTCCTTGATTACTGCTAAATTGACTGATTACCTGGGAAACCCGGCTGCCGATTATCTGGTAAAATTCTTTACTACCTATGGTTCTCTGACAGATTATTCCGTTTACACCAATAGCAGTGGTATAGCCCAAACTACTCTGAAAGGTTTAAAAAAGGGAGAACAAGCAGTAATTACAGTCACTTTTGGCGATACTGGTGATATAAGCGCGAGTGCGATAGTGGATTGTATAAATTATATTTTAACAGTTTCCGCAAATACAACCCACATCCTAGCTGGAAACAAATCAACCATAACTTTTAATCTTAAGAATGCTTTGAAGCAAAATCAGCCGAATAAAACAATTACCTTTACTACCACTAGCGGTACCTTAAATAAAACTTCCGCTAAGACCAACGGTAGTGGCAATGCTGTAGTTGAGCTTACTATGGATACCGGAGGAATAGCAACTGTTACCGGTACTTTTACAGAAGGCAATACCACAGTCGAAACTTCAATTGAGATTACTTGCACTGATACTTATTTTACTTTAATCACTTCTTCCCCAAAGGTTTCTAGAAGCCGTTCATCAGGTAGCGTTTATGATGTATTAACTTTTGAAATTAAACTAACTGGTGGTCCACTGACAGTTGATAAAGTAAAAGCTAGTTGGACATTATTTAGTAGTAGGCCGTATAGGTATGAAACTATTAAGATTACCAGCCCATTAAACGGAACGGAAACAGAAATATATAGTGCCAGTATCAATAATAGAAATATTGAGCAGGATCTGGACAGCAGTTTTGAAATACTCAGAAACAATACCTTTAAAATTAAAATGGTTTTCAGTAGTAGCATAAATAGCACTAGAACGAATAGGAGAACTCTTGATTTTACCTTTAATCCTTATGACCCCAATTCTGAATATTACACTGTAAGTTTTCAAATTCCAACCAGTTAAAATATTAATGTTATGATAATTCTGAAGGACTAATTTGAAGATAGAATTATAAAAAAATAAATATAGGAATAATGAAAAGAATTCAGTTAAAATGAACAAAAATATTTATAAAAAAAATTGTTCCGGTATGACCCTTATTGAATTGATGATTGTTATAACAATAATATCATTTGTTATTCTGGGGTTGGTAACTTTTTTCGGTGGTGGTATCCGTTCCTGGATTTCCGGTCAAAACCAGCTGCAGGCACAGAGAGAAGCCCGCATTGCTCTGGATAAGATAGCAAAGGAGATCAGAGAGGCAAATGGTGTTATTGAGGGATTTAGCTACGAAAAAGCAATTGAAGTCTCTTTCCCGACAATTCTTAATAAAAACAATGCTATCTTCAAATATGATAAGGCAACTGAAAGTATTAGAACCGGTAACAACAATATCTTGCTGGATAATGTTCCCGATGGAGGTTTTAACATCTTGTATTTTGATATTAATGGGGATATATGTGAAGCTGATAAAAATGCATCTAAAGTTGAGGTATCTATTGAAGTAGACGTTGACGGAGATAAAAATCCTGATATTACTTTAAAAACAGAGATTAATCTCAGAAATTATGGAAGATCATAAATTTTATTAAACAGGCATTTCAGATCTTAATAATTACATTTACTGAATGGTCTGTTAGTTAATTTAATTAAATATGTAAGAAATTACTCGAGAAAATGAAAGGAGGTTAGGAGATGTTAAAAAAGATAGCTCTTAAAACTTCTAATGATAAGGGTATGGCACTAGTAGCTACTTTGGTAATGGTTTTAACTATCTCTGCCATTGCTATAGCGATGCTAAGTATGACTTCAAATGATATAAAACTGTCCTCTCTTCAGGAGGCTTCCAAGGAGACCTTTTATATTGCAGAAGCGGGGCTGGAGAGGGCTATAGCCTATTTAGAAGAGTTGGGGAACCCCGCTTTTACAGCCCCGAAAAATCCATTTGAAGATGAAAATGGTGGTTCGCCTATTTTGGGTGATGGAAGATATCAGGTAGAAATTACCTGGGAACCGCCTTTAAGTTATTACGTTACATCAAAAGGGATAATGCCCTGGAACAATACCACTGGCCAAATTAACACTACCATAGAAAGTAAAGTAATTTTGGACAACTTTGCTATGTTCGCCTATTTTTCTGATATTGAAATATTCCCCAGTGACATTGACGCCGGTTATGGAGGAAAGGAAATATGGTTTCAGAGCGGCGATAGAATTGAGGGTAAACTGCACAGTAACGACCGTTTAAACATGGCAGGGACACCAACATTTTATGGCGCGGTCACCTCATCTTACAAAAATCCCGCTACAGGCGATACTTCCTGGAAGGCTTACGATAAATCAACCAAACCAAATTTTTTGGGAACACCACCTTATCAGGGAGGGGTAGATAGAATAGAACTTCCCACTTTCCGGAATATAACTGAACCTTCTGATTCTAGAAGTTTACAAAGGATAGCCGCAGGTTCTAAAGAGTTCATAGATAGTCACTCAGGGTCACATCAAAAAGGAGTATATCTTCCCAATAATGGCAATTCTGTCACCAATGGTATTTGGATTAAAGGCGATGTCAAACAAATTAATTTCGGGACTGAATTGGGAAACTCAAAGATATTCATTGACCAATCCAATATTACAAATAAAGAAACTACCATTTATACCATAACAGAAGGTAACACAATTAACCTGGGTGGTACATTTTATAATTCGGGGACAGTTGTAGAGGAAAGAAATACTAATACCAATGTCCGGACTTATACTCACTATAATGATAAAACCAATGGAGTCATATTTGTTGACGGCGAGGTAAAGAGTTTGCAGGGAAATGCCACAGATGGCGGGGTTAAAGGAACATATACTTTAGCAAGCAATTACGATATAAATATAACCGGTAATATCTTATACAATACTCGCGTTAATAATCCTGATTGTTTCGATGTAGAAGATGGTTATCCTGATATTCCCGATACATTAGGACTGGTTACTGAAAAAAACATCAAAATTCCAAAAAAGGATATTTTCAATAACATAGTTCCAAACAATATTGAGATAAATGCCATTATGATGGCATTGGGTACATCTTTTTATTTTCAGGGATTTAAAGATGATATCAAGGATACTCTGACGGTCTATGGCTCTTTTATTCAGAAACAACGTGGCCCAGTAGGTACCTTTAGCAGCAATAAAAGGACGGGTTATAATAAAGATTATCATTTTGACACCAGGATGAATGTAAATAACCCCAAGTTTGGAGAAGTGCTTCCTCCCTATTTCCCGACTACCGGTAAATATGTCAAACTATGGTGGAAAGAAGTAGATTAAAAATATTTTAGAATATTTTTATTTTGTACTATTATTTGAGTAATTAATAGTAAAAAAAGATTAGTATCCTTGTATTCATACTCAGGAAACAGGAAAAGATATTAGATGAGTTCTTTAATAAGAATCAGAAATATAATTTATATTATACTAACATTGATAATTATAATAGCAATAAGTTATGCAATGGCATATATTGTCAGGCAGAATAAAGAATATGCCAGATTAAATCAGGAATCATTAGTTAGAGAAAAAGTTGAGGAGATTGTTAAACAAGAATCTAATTCTGAAAAAAATTTACTTGAAATAAAGGAAGATAGAGTAGAAAGAGGGGATACCGATTTCAGAGTAGGTAACGATGTAATAATATTTTAGATGAAAATGAAATAGTTTAACCAGCATCTCTTAATACTACTAATAATTAATAATATCAACTATAGCTTTTTAAAAAATTTTTTTGAAAATTCATACAAATTAGTGAATCAATAAATATTTTATATATTTATATATAACAATTTAAAGAAATATTTTAAAAATAGCTTGTTTAATTATATTGCTATATATTATAATAAAAACAATAAGCGTTTTTGATTGTTTAATAGCTTAAAATAAAAATAGTTGTTCTAAATTATTATTTCCTGCTATAATATGAAAAGATTAAAGACTTGCCCCCTAAGCAGAACCCAGAGGCAGGTTTATAATGGCAAAGGAGCATAGATGCTGGCAATCGATTTTGGCGCTCGTTCTATTAAAGCAGTAAAACTGAACAGAACTGGAAGCGGGTATTATTTAGATAACTTTGGAATTGTATTAACGCCGCCTGGTACTATTTTACATGGTGAGATAAAGGATGTTGAGGCAGTAAGCCAAGCTTTAAATAAAATGCTTCATAAAAAGAGACTTTATGATAAAGGTAATATTATTGCTATTACCGGTCAAAAAGTTATTGTCCGCGAAATCATTACACCCCTGATGGCTGAAAAAGAACTTTCAGAAGGAATTAGATGGGAAGCTCCCAAATATGTCCCCTACGATTTAAAGGATTCCTTACTGGATGTCAAGAAAATTGAGGAGCTGGAGGAAAAAGAAGGGACCAGGATGATGAAAGTGCTGCTGGTAGCCACTCCGAGAAGTGTTGTTGACCAGCAGATTGCAGTGCTAAAAAATGTCAGGATTCAACCCAGGGTCGTTGATATTGTGGCAAATGCCCAGATCAGGGCTTTTGAAAGCTACCTAACCCCCACCTCTGTTGATGAAGATGGCACTATGATTGATATCATTCTTTCTATGGGAGCAAGTACCACTGAGATAACGTTAATGGAAGGGGACCAGTTAAAATTTACCCGAACTATCCTTAAAGGCGGAGGAGATGTTACCGAGCTAATTGTGAAGAAGCTTGGTATACCATTTCAAGAAGCTGAACGGCTCAAAAGGCATATCGGACTATCCTTACCGGAGGAAAAAACCGTCCCGGATAGCGATTTAAAAGATACAAAAGATTTAAAAGAAGAACAAGATGAAAAAGATGAAAAAGAAGACCAGGAATTAGTAGAAATACCCTCGCAACAGGCAGGAGAAGAACAGGTTAGTCCACAAATAAAAGATGAAGATACCTCTACCCCAACCGAAGAAGAGATAGCCGGTTTAGTTAAAACTGGTGTCAATGAAATTTTTAACGAGATTCGTAAATCATTAAATTATTTTAAAACACAGTATCAAAAGGTAAATTATCAGAGAATTATTTTATGTGGTGGAATGGCACAATTGCCTCAACTCGGACAAATGTTGAAGAAACAATTCGGCATCACTGTAGTAATTGCTAATCCCTTAAAGAACATTACTATAAATGAGCATAATATTGATATTGAAAGCTTGGACAAGTATAAGTCTGTCCTTGCTACTGCTATTGGATTAGCCAAAAGAGAAAGGTAAATGATATATTATGGCTAAAACTAAAATTGTCTCCAGAGATATCAACCTCTTGCCGCTGGAATACCGGGAAAAAGAAAAATTTAATATTCTGAGAATATTAATAACAACCTTTATAATTGTTCTTATTGCTGCTTCTGGGTATTTGTATTTCTTTCTAGAAAGTGAAATACTTACCAGAGAGAATGAAGTAAAAAACCTGCAAACCCAACTAGCAATTGTTGAAAAAGGCATAGAAGAAGTTAAAAATTTAGAAAAAGACCGAGAAGAATTAGCCAGACGGGTAAATGTTATTGAAAATCTAATTAAAAATCAATCATCACTAACCCACGTTTTAGGTGATTTCAGCACAACTGCTTTACCCGAAGTATGGCTTAATGACCTCAGTGTCAGTGCCAACCAGACCTTTAATTTTACCGCCAATACCTTTAATAATTATCTTATTGCCCGCTATATGAACACTCTAAAAGATTTTGAACGCTTTGATGCTATTGAATTGCAGTACATTCACAAAGAGAGTACTGAAATTCCCGAACAAAATAAAAAAATAGATACAGTAAAATTTCAGTTATCCGGTATCTTTATACCTTTTTCAAAAAATTTCTAACCATAAGAACGAAGGCAAATAAATAGAGGTGAATAATTTTGAAGTTTTTTAACCTGAGCAAAAGAGCAAAAATAGTGATATTTGTAATTTTCATTTTAGTTTTTGCTTACCTTAATTATTCCTATATTTATGTACCCAGAAATAACAGGATTGTTAGTCTTGATAGGGAAATAAGCACTCTTAACGATAAAATTGCTGAAGGAAAAAGAATCTATGCCCGCTTAGGTGAATTGAGAAAGGAATATCAGGATTTAATAGAGAAGATGCAATTTATGGAAGTGCTTTTACCAAAAGAAAAAGAGATACCCGAATTCCTGGTTATGTTGCAGGAAACTATGGATGAATTCAATATAGATTTTTCCAATTTTTCTCCACAGAGTATAATTAAGGAACAGGATGCTATCTATGCCCGTTTGCCAATAACTATGACTTATTATGCTAATTATTTTGAAGTAATCAGGTTTTTAGACAGATTAGAAAATTTCCCCAGAATTGTTGATGTTAGAGAACTGAGCCTTACTCCGGACAGAGAAAAAGCTGAGAATGTCAATGTCACTATGACTATGTTTACCTATGTTTTAATGAAAGGAAATTGATAATTTGAGTAGATTAAATCGTATATTATTAGTTATTGTGATTATTCTGGCAGCAGCGACCGCTTTGGTCTGGTTTAAACCGGATTTGTTTTCTTCGTTTTCTCTACCTTCATTATCGTCGCTGAACCCTTTTAGCAGAGGAAAAAGTACAGCGGTGGGAACTGATACTGCTACAGCCCAGAGACCCCCGGTGGAGAGCACACCAGATGTTGTGCCTTCAGATATTCCTTTAAGTGTAGCTACATCTCCTGTTGTAGAAAGTCCTGTGATCGAAGAGGAACCAGAAGAGGAATTGAATACTTTTGAAAAAGAGATTAAACAACGACATAGTAGTTATGAAACTAAAATCTATACCTATCAGCCATATGAACCACCGGTGTTGCGAAACCCTTTTCAGAGAATGGTCAGTTCAGTGTATGTAGAAGAGGGGGAGAGGAGGCTGGCGGAAGAATTAAGCAGTGCAGAAGATATTCGTAGATTTGTTACACCGGAACTGCCGCCAGGGACTAAATTTACCGGATTAATTTCTTCCGGTGACGTTAAATTGGCTATTATTGAAATGGATGAAGAGACCTACATTGCAAAAGAAGGCGACCTCATTGATGATAAATATTTAGTTAAATTAATTCAAGAAGATAAAGTTATCATAGATATTAACGGATATGAGATTGCACAAAAATTGGGAGGTGAGGAGGATATTAATGAATAATGAAATGAGAAAAAGATTAACAGGTAATAACCTTAACAAAACCAATTATTACGGTCTGGAAAATGGTGCCGTTAACTTTACCAGAAAAATAGTTTTTATTGTTTTGATTTCTTTATTATTTTTCTTTTTATTTGAAACCTGTCTTGCTCAGGAGAATATAACCGTAACCAATATCTGGTATAAGAAGATGCCCAACTTTACCAGGGTAACTATCAAAGCTAATCGCCCTATTCAGGAATTTGAGTCAATGTATGTAGGAGACCCTGACAGGATTGTTATTGATGTGTATGATGCAGACTATAATATTACAGAATTGGTAAAGAACACGTTATTTTTGAATATGGGTTCTGTTAAACAGGTTAGATGTGGTCAGATTGAAGCTGATAAGGCAAGATTTGTTATCGATTTATTCCAACAGGCAGATTATGACCTGGCTTTAGACAGCACAAAACATCTCCTGCAGATTAATGTCTATGATTATAAAGAATTTCTTTCTCCTGAACAGCAAATCTTTACCGTTGAACCTCTTGCTGCCGAGGAGATTAGAAGGATAAAAGAAAAGGAATTGGCAATAGTGCCTTCCCTGGTAGACCAGGTTACCATACCGATCACCATGAACCTGAAAGAAACAGAGGTTATTGATGCTCTTCGGACTCTATCAATGTTAAGTGGAATAAATATTGTGGCAGATGACTCAGTTATCGGACAAATTACTCTTAGTTTAAATGAGGTTTCTTTTAAAGATGCACTCAATTGGATTCTGTCTTTAAAGAGATTGAAATATACTCAGGTAGGAAATGCTCTAATTGTTGGAACTGAAGACATAATTAAAACCTATCGGGAAAGGGTTACCAAAATCGTTCATTTAGAAAATGCTGATGTGGAAAATACTAAAAGTGTTTTAGACCATTACTTTGATGATAAAGAAAATATAAAGGTAACCACAGATACCAGATTAAACAATCTCATACTGGAAGGGTTGCCGGAATTGGTTTCCAAATCTGAAGAATTAATTAAACAGATGGATACCAGTTTGATTACTAAAACCTTCAAACTGGATAATGCCATTTTCGGAGAAGAGGTAGAAGCCATTGAGAAAATGCTTGGTATTATAATTCCAGATGAGAGTAGGGTTTTGGTAGATAGCCGTCAGAATGAAATTATTATTAAAGGAAATCAGGAAGAGATAGCCAATGCCAGAATAATGATTGATGGATTAGACAAACGTGTTCCCCAGATAATGATTGAATCAAAAATCATTGAGATTGAGCTTAATGCCAAAAAAGACCTGGGAATTTCATGGAGCGCAGGCTCAACAACCGATGAACAGGGAAATATTATATTAGGACAAATAACTTTTGGTGAAATTAACCTGGGCGGTTCTTTTGAGAGGAGAGACCTTGTTCAGGCAAGGTTGGATGCTCTGACCACAGAAGGGAAAACCAATGTTTTATCAAATCCGAAGATATTAACTCTGGATGGTAAAGAATCAGTTATACTTTCTGGTTCCAAGATTCCTATTCGGGAAAGAACAGCAGAAGGAATTGAAACTGTCCGTTATATTGATGTCGGTCTGAATATGACTATCACCCCACGCTTGAGTCAGGATGATAAAATCACTATGGATTGTGATATTAAAATCGAATCTCTGGGCACTGAATTAATTCAGGGATATCCAATCATTAATTCTCGGCAGGAAAAAGCGATTATCCGTTCACCTCTTGGTATAACAAATGTAATTGGCGGATTAATATCTTCTGAAGAGATTGAAACGATTAGAAGAATTCCTATTTTAAGTGAAATACCAGTATTAGGTGAATTATTTAAATTTACCAATCGTACTAAGAAGAGAACTGAAATTATAATCCTTATTACTGCACACAGGATTGAATATTAGAAATAAGAAGTAATTACATAGTGGTGGCATAGTGAGTGAAATTTTCTATGATGTTAAAATTTGTACCTTCTAAATTACAATATTGCTGAAGAGAGACACAAAGCATTTGTATTTATGCCAGGATAAGTGAATGAGATTGCCATGACGTACTTTCAGTATGTCTCGCAATGACTAAAAATAGGTGTCATTATAAAGAGCATCTTTCACCAAAGAATAGCAATGAGTTATGCTGCCCTCGTCATTGTGGGGAAAATGCCCCTTTGTAATTGCAAGTGTTTCCCCTCTCGTCATTGCGAGTAATTTTCTCCTCTGTCATTGCGAACACTATGACCTTGTCAAGTACTTTTTACGTACTTTTTACATACATAGGATGTATGGAACGATGTTCTTTGATATACCGGGTATTATCCCGGACTATAGCACAGGCTACCTTAAGAAGTTTATTGGCAATATTGTT
>JAKQEP010000163.1 GCA_029556475.1 Candidatus Atribacteria bacterium | reverse complement strand
ATTGGGACATACTGCTTAAATTAGAGTCATTCATCATAACTACCATCATCATATAGCTATTATGACTCTTGTTTCTGTTCGGTCAAATATGTTAATATTTAAGAACAGATTTCAGGCTCATCTTGCATTGGAGAAGACTGTCCAATCACATATCATATATATATATTTACTATTTTTATTAATAAATTAACTATTTTGACAATTGGTTTTATTTTAGCACTTGCCTATGAAACAAACTGCTGGCATAACTTCACAACGTCCTGATGAACCTCCTGACTGACCTTGTCATTATCAATATTACTCAGTACCCGGTCAATCAGTTCAGCAATTTGTACCATCTCTTTTTCTTTCATACCACGGGTGGTCATAGCCGGTGTACCAATACGGATGCCACTGGTAACCATAGGAGATTGAGTGTCAAAAGGCACGGTATTTTTATTAACCGTTATACCTGCCTCCTCCAATGCTTTTTCAGCCTCTTTACCGGTTATGTTCTTATTTCTCAAATCAACCAGCATCAGGTGATTATCAGTCCCTCCGGATACTAACTGATATTCCCTTTCCATTAATGTATGCGCTAAAACACTGGCATTTTTCTTAATCTGCTTCTGATAGGTTATAAAATCATCCTGCATAGCCAGCTTAAAGCATATCGCCTTTGCCGCAATAACATGCATCAAAGGTCCCCCCTGTATGCCCGGGAAAATACTCTTATCGACCTTTTGGGCAAAATTCTGTTCACAGAGTATCAGACCTCCTCTTGGTCCTCTCAATGTCTTATGTGTAGTGGTAGTTACAAAATGGCAGTGTGGAATTGGGCTGCTATGCTCACCGGTAACTATTAAACCAGCAATATGGGCAACATCAGCCAGCAACAAAGCTCCAACCTCATCTGCTATTGCTCTGAATTGGGCAAAATCGATTTCTCTGGGGTAGGCGCTGGCACCGGCAATAATCATCTTCGGTTTAACCTGTACCGCCAGCTTTTTCAATTCATTATAATTAATCCGTCCGCTATCCCTATCAACTCCATAATGCACTATGTTGTAAAGCATACCTGAAAAATTAACCGGACTGCCATGGGTAAGATGACCACCATGGGAAAGGTTCATAGAAAGAACGGTATCACCTGGTTTTAATACAGAAAAATAGACTCCCATATTGGCTTGTGAACCGGAATGCGGCTGCACATTGGCATGGTCGGCTGAAAATAATCTTTTTGCCCGGTCAATGGCTAAATTTTCCACCTCATCAATAAACTGACATCCACCATAATATTTTTTGCCGGGATAACCTTCAGCATATTTATTGGTCAGTATAGAACCCTGGGCTTCCAGGATAGCTTCATCAACAAAATTTTCAGAAGCAATCAATTCCAGAGTAAATTTTTGTCGCTCTTCCTCTTTCTTGATAAGCTGGTATATTTCAAAATCAACTTTTTCTATACTCATTTCTTCCCTCCTTTTGAACTATTTATTCTTCAAGATAATATGTGGATAGTAGCTCTTTAGGCAACATAGTAAGGTTATGGCAACCTTTTTCTGTTACTACTACGGTATCCTCAATGCGAACTCCACCAATACCGGGTACATAGATACCGGGTTCAATGGTAATCACCATACCCGATTCTAATATAGTCTCATCATTTGAACTGAGACGGGGTAATTCATGTATATCAAGCCCCACTCCATGGCCTAAAGAGTGCAAGAAATAATCACCATATCCTTCCTCTTCAATTCTGGTGCGGGCAAATTTATCCAGTTCACTGCACAACATACCCGCCTTAACCTTCCTTAAGGTCTCTATCTGTACTTCTTTAATAATATTAAATATTTTTTCCTGCTGCTTATCTACTTTCCCTAAACAAACGGTTCTGGTGCAATCTGAGTTGTAGTTGTGGTAAATACCGCCAAAATCGATGATGATAAGTTCCCCCTCCTCTATCAGCTTATCAGACGGTTCTCCATGTATCAACGTTCCCCTTTCCCCGGAGGTTACAATTAAATCAAAGGATTCTTTACTGGCACCTTCCTTTCGTATATTACAATTCAATTGATTGGCGAGGGCTTGTTCAGAGATACCGGCTGCTAACCATCTACTTATAGTTTTTAAAAAAGCGGTATTGGCAATTTGGGCTGCTTTTTCCAGTAATGCAATTTCAGATTGGTCTTTAATAATGCGGATTGCCTCAATAATACCGGGAAAGGGGAGAAGTTTTATCCTGGGCATAGTCTGCTCAAATTTTAGATAATCAGCAACTTTAAGAAAATTAGATTCAAATCCTAACTCTTTAATTTTTAGTTCAGCGAGGAGTTTGGATAAAGCTATGTTTCGGGCATCATTCTGTTTTATATCCTGAGTTATAATGATACAGTTTTGCGCTTCCTGCTTTGCCTGTTCAGTATAACGGGAATCAGTAATAAGATAGTTTTGTTCAAAGGTAGAAAGCAGTATGCCTTCTCCTTTAAATTGAGAAAGATAAAAAATATTTTTTGGGTTAAGGACCAGAAATGCAGCAGGCCTGGTTTCACTTTTATTTATTTCCTGCCAGAACTTTCTTATTCTCTCTTTGCTCAAAATTCAGCTTCCTTTTTTATCATAATTTTATCATATTTACCCAATTATTTTTTACTCACTGGCAATATAGAAAATATAACAATATTATTCGCGTATTTTTAGAATTTTATATAAAAAAATAAAGAACAATATTTTGGGGTGTATGATATTATAACCATAAAATGCCTTAATCTGCAAACATTATATTTTATTTATCCCTTATTTTACCTTCCAGATGATAGGGATAGGCTTTACTGATTTCCACTTCTACCCAGTTTCCAATATCTTTTTTCTTACCATTTAATATCAATATGTTGCCATCAATTTCAGGTGCTTCTGCACAGGAACGTCCTGCCAGGATATTTCCCCCATTTTCATAGAAACCATCAACTAAAACCTTTATCTTTTTCCTAATTTTCCCTTCCTGGTGAGTTAAAGCTATCTTTTGCTGTATGCTCATCAGTTTATCCAATCTTTCTTTTTTGACTTTTTCAGGAACCTGTTCCGGATATTTAGAGGCATAGCAATCAGCTTCATCGTAATATTTAAGTACCCCCACTTTTTCAAACTTATAGTCCTGTACAAAATCGCAAAGTTCTTGAAAATCGGCCTCTGTCTCACCGGGAAAACCTATAATAAAAGTAGTACGCAGGGTTAAATTGGGGATTCTTCTTCTCAATTTATCAATAAGTGCTATTATCTCATCCTTTCCAATTTTTCTATTCATTCTCTTTAAAATCGGGTTACTGATATGCTGGAGAGGAATATCCAGATAAGGACAAAAAAGTTCATTCTCTACCAGACAATCGATTAATTTATCATCATAATGAGCCGGATGAGTGTAGAGTATTCTAATGCGATTCTCTCTGGACCAGTTCAGCTCAGTCAGTCTTTTTAATAAATCTGCCAGGGAGGTCGCACCATAAAGGTCTTTTCCATAATAGGTAGTATCCTCTGCTATCAGAATAATCTCCTTTAAAGGATATCTGTCCACTAAACTCTGTGCTTCTGAAAATATCGATTCTATAGTTCTGCTCCGATAAGGTCCTTTGATATGAGGTATAAGGCAATAAGTACAGGCATTATTGCAACCCTCAGCAATTTTAAGGTAGGCATAATGGCCAGGAGTAAAGAGGAAACGCGGCGAATTTTCATTATAAAGATAGGAGGGTTTAAGATTGACCTGAAATGTCTTTTCTCCTTTTATGACTTTTTTTAGGATGTCGGCAATATGGGGTATTTCATCAATACCAATAAAGGCGTCAACTTCTGGCAATGATTTTATCAGTTCCTGACCTTTATATCTTTGCGGAAGGCAACCAGCTACCACAATGTAGTGGACTTTCCCTTCTTTTTTTAAGTTTACTGCTTCTAAGATATTATCTATTGATTCTTCTACCGCTGGCTCAATAAAACTACAGGTATTGATAAGGACGATGTCACAGTTTTCCAAATCATTGGTAATAGTATATTGGTGTTTTAACAGATAACCGGCAATAACTTCACTGTCAACAAAATTTTTAGGGCAGCCCAATGATTGGATGCTTATCTGCATAATATTCCCATTTCTCTGCTATCATTATCTATCATTATTTTTGCTCTTTTTCTTTTTTCGTCCTTAGGAATATGTTTTTATTGTTCAATGTCAAGTTTCTCCCCCCTTGACTATATCAAGAAATACCTTTTCTTTTTATAGCTATATCGTTCAATCTTGTATTTTTTTCAACGATGGGTCTTTCAATCTCCCCGCTATTGCAAGTTCTTTCCATTTTGTTGTCACTGCGGGAGCTTCCTTATGTCTCCCATTGCAAGCATTCTTCTCTCTTCTGCTATTGCGAGAAGCGCAGCGACGAAGTAATCTCATCCACTTCCGCCCGCATTCTTTCCTAATCTTTGCATTTTACCAAAATCCAAAAACTATAAACCAAAAACTTTCTTTATTTAATATCGATAAAAAGCTATTATATTTTCCCCATCGGGCATTTTTTCTTCATCTAATACAAAAACCTGTCCTCCATTGGAAATTGTCTTTATAGCAGCTAAATTGTAAAGATCACACAGTTTCCAACCTTCTTCAGTCAAATACACTTTATTTTCTTCTGGCTCAAAATAGCCGCTCTGGGCAGTATTACTCTTGATAAATAGTTGTTCCACTCTGCTAAAATAGGCAGCAGAGACTACATCTTCCAGCTGGTTGGAAGTTTTCCCGGTTCCTTTTAAATCATGATATACCGAGCTTATATTGTCTAATTGACTATGGAAATAATCTGAGGCAATTGGTAAAGCATTCTTATGTATCAAATCTGCGGAGCATTCATCGGGATTACCTTCCATAGTTTCCTTTAAAAGATAAGGGTAAGAATTTACTTCAAAATAAATAGGTACCAGGTCTTTTACACTCATAATGATTAAGGGTGATTTTTCCTTTTTATCCAAATATTTATTCAAACCCTGGTCTATCTGTCTGAAATATTGCAGCAATTCTTCTCTCTTATCCGCATCAATTTCCCCTACGCCATGAAAAATTGCCCCGGCACCTTTTTTCCCGGAGGAATGTGAGGAGAGACTTTTCTCACTCACTGTATATTGGGATATTTCTTGCAAGTTTTTTGGAATGCCCTCTATATCTAATTGTGTAATACCGTCACTATTGGCAAGGAATACTCTGTTTTCATTTCTGCTAAGGGCAAGTATATAAAAGTTATCATCAAACATAATATCTGAAACTAAAGGAATAATATTGAAATAGCTACTTACTGAAGATTTCTCAGGGAATGTGGTGTTCACCCTAAAATATTGAAAATATCCCGGACTTATGAATATTACCAGCCCTTTTTTTTGATTTTGCCAGAAAACCCTATCTCCTAATAAATTATTTGCTGGCTCTAATAACTTTTCAATATCACGAGCATTCATTTTCTGCTTTTCCTGTAATTCTTTTTTCACTAAATTCAGCAGGTTTTTTAATTGGATAGGCATCTTTTTTACTTCAATACTGGCTGCTGCAACAGTGGGCATATACACAGAAATATAAGGTCCTTCTTTCTCTTCTATAAGCTTTTCAATTACCTTTTTTGTAACTTCTTGCACGATTAATCCCTCCTATTTTTTTATATTTTAGGTCAGTAAAAATAAACCTACCTGAATATATTTTATATTTAATCAAGGGATATTTCAATTAGTTTTTTGGAACCCATCTCCTTTCTCCCTTCCCGTCATTGCGAACTCCTTTCTCACTTTCGTCATTGCGAACTATCCGTTTCTTTCTTTTCTTAGTCATTGCGAACTGGCTTCAGCCAGTGAAGCAATCTCATCCTCTCACGCCCGCATCTTTTCTTTATCTTTTACTCCCTCACTCCCACCCACATCTTTATATTCTTAACCACACACTTCTCCCCACACTATTTGTATTTTCCCCTACATTTATAACCGAATCTTTGTATTTCCAAAATCTAAAAACCATAAACTATAAACCCATTCCTACATTTCTGCCCACATTCTTTTCTTAGTATTTCCAAAAAAACTAAAAACTATTAACCAAAAACCCCTTACATCTACACCCACATCTTTTTATTTTAACTATATACTATCTACTAACGACCATCGACTACCCACTTTTATTCCCACAATGATTTAACTAAAAACCAAAAAACCATTAACCAAAAACTTTATTTATAATAAAACTGGCGGAACCTTTGCTTCATCTCCATATCAATAGCCTGTACATGTTTTTTCACTACTTCTGGCGGACTGTATCTTACCAGTAATTTCAAACAAATATAAAAAATTATAATATCGTCAATCCAGCCTAAAAATGGAATAAAAGCAATCGGTATTAAATCATAAGGGGACAATACATAGAAAACAGCGGCATAACAGATTATCTTTAAATAAATAGGTACTCTTTTATCTCTGACCAAACGATAAGCCAATTTGAAAAAATTGGGAATATGCATTAACAATCTGAGCCAGAAATATTTATTTTTAAATTTACTATAATCATCTTTCTGATTACTTACCATCTCTATAAAACCCTTATTTTATTTTTAACCCTTTAATGTAAATATCATTTTACAGCAAAGTCTACTCATGTCAAATAATAAAAGCAGGAGTTGATTTCTTTTTTCAACCTATTTTTACTACAATATTTTGCTTTAAAATAGTCAAAATAAAAACAGGGGGGTTCCTGAATCTGATTGATACAGAAAACCATCCCCTGTTTCACTGTTCTATTTTATGTCAAAAGAACCGTCCGTCCCTATGACACTATGGCATATTAATCTTCTCCGGTACCATACGCTGTAATAGTAACTGATGCCTCTTTATCGCCAACATAGGCTGTAACTTTATAGGTTTTATCTTTCTCACCTTCATTTTTTTCTGCAGTTAGAGTAGTTGTTGCTTTACCCTCTGCATTGGTCCTATCTGAATCTTTTGTTAAAGTTCCACCAGTGGTGGTAAATACCACATTTAATCCAGTTACCGGTTGCCCATAAGGTACGGTAACAACATGAGCAATTAAACTTGAATTAACATTTACACCAGTCTCAAAAGAAGCCGGATTGGCGGTAAGAATAATATTGATTTCAGGGAAATATTGTACCGGTAAGTCAAAAACTACTGCTCTTTTTATATCATGTCCTGCTCCATCTGTCCCTAACAGAGTTATAGTACAAGTAATATCCATAGATAACGGACTGGAAACCATATAAACCAAGATATCATTATAAAATATTGGTATTTTCACATTAGTGATTGGTCCAGGGGTACCAGGTGTGTCAGATGGCTCAACATAAAAGGTTCTACCAATAGTTTTTGATAATTCAGGAATTAATACCCCTCTATTGTAGTATTTATAACTAAATCCTTCCCCAATAAACTCTACTTTGTTCAAGGAGTAAATCTCTAACTCTATACTACCTTCATCCTCATCAAATTTTATTTCGGAATGATTTACTCTTATTTGTGCTTTGGGGTCAAAAACATTTAAAATACCTTCTCCAAACCAGTTACAGCCGCCAAGCGTTAAAGTAAATAATATAATAATTGATAAGAACAATAATATTTTCTTTTTTTCTTGAAATATTTTTCTGGTCATTCCCTAACCCTCCCTTTAAATTAAAGTTTAAGGTTTATTGTTTTTAGTTTTTAGTTAATACTTTCAGGTATAATAGGATGAGATTGCTTCGTTGCTCCGCTCCTCCATTAGACTTAAGTAAGTTAATTTATTAGAATAATAATAAAATATCAGGTACCGAATAAGAAGGCTGAATAAGTCTAAAGCTTCTCATAGGGTATAACCTATACTGCGATTAAGACCCAGCCTTTCTTGATGGTCA